>CAIWLA010000569.1 GCA_903913345.1 uncultured Magnetococcales bacterium
CCCCCCGTTGCTCCCGTCCAGACGAGGCCGTCTGGATGGATGTGCGAAATTCGGGGGTCTTTTTGGACTCCCAGGACAAACCAGGCAGCAATGGAAAGACGGCAAACTGGCCCTTCGGTTCGTATGGGCTATATGTGATCGGGCAGTCCCAGGTCTGTTCCACCCACCCTCCCCAGGGTTCATTCCACTGGCGTTCGACAAAGAGGCCGTATGGGAGATTCCAGGTCTGCGCTACCGGCAACAGATCAAACGGGAACCCCCATGACTGTCCAAAGGCGAGCCAGACAAAGTTTTCCTCCCACTGCCTTTCGACCGAAAAGGCAATGGGAATGGCCCATTGCTGGACAATCGTCTGGCTGTAGTTCAGGCTCCATTGCCGGTCGACCATGATCACCTGGACCAGACTCCAACCCTCGTCCCACTGCCTGGCAACAGGAGAGGTAATGGCCTCGGGCAGTTCCCATTGCCTGGCGACCGGGGCAAGGACGGCGTATGGGAGCGACCATTGATTGACGATGGATGGCGGGGCAGGGGGGACAAAAAACCGCTCGACACCCCCCGTCCAGCCGGTGGAGATGCCCGTCCAGGTGGCCGCAACGGTAAAGTTGGTGCCATCGTCAGACCACTGGAGCGTGAAATCCTTGGGGCACATCAGTGAGTTGCGGGGCAGCATTCTGATCTGGCCCACACCCACCGTCACCCCGGCCCCGAAATCATACTGCACCCAGGTGGCCACTCCGGGACCGCCGTTGGTCCAATAGTCGGCCCCATCGTTGTTGTTGAACAGCCTGTAGGCAGTCGAGGTGTTGTGTGACGCAGACGCTGTTCCCCCGTTGCACTGGTCGGCACCACCGACGGTGGCACGCAACTCTAACTCATAAAACGAGGTAAGATTGTCGCTGCTGCCAGAGGTGGAGGCGGTGACGTTGATACGCCAATACCGATGGTTCGCCATGGTTATCCCCTGTTTTTGAGAGGGATCTCGCGCTTACGCGGACTCGCCGCTGATGGCCACGATGACCTTGTCACCGGACAGGGAACTGGCCCCGGCGGGCACCGTGCGCCGCTGCCAGACGGCCTTGGCGGCGGGGTGGGTGGTGAAAACGATGGTGTTCCCAGTTGCCCAGGTACCGCCCCACCCGGCACCGAGCAGGGTGAAAAAGGGTCTGCTGAAGGTGGCATTGTTGGGCGCAAAATCGCTGCCTTTGGTGCCAGTGCCCACCGATCCGACCGTGCTTCCCACACACCCGAACGCCGTGGCACTCGTAAATGTAACAGTCCAGGTTTGCTCAATGCCCCCAATGCTGTCCAGGGTGACGGGATACGTGGCCTCGTCGTAGGTGCCAGATGAGGTCTCTGTCCAACCGGTCAACGACCCGATAATACTGTCGACCTCCAGCACCGATGCTACCTTGGTGGGCGTGGTCGCCGTGTAGGCATTGGCCAGGGTGACACCGGAGGCCAGGGTCAAGGTCGCCTTGTTGCCGTTCCAGGAGACGCCACCGCTGCTGGCCAGACGCACAAATTCGGTATTGCCGGAACTCGCATCAACCGTTATCTTGTCGGAAATGCGCACCAGATCGCCATTCTGGAAAATGTTTGCTCCAATGGAGGCGTTGCCGGTTTCGACGTTGACCGCAAAAGTCGAGGCAGAGGCACTGACGTTGGCATCCAGGGTGCCCGCTCCGTAGAAGCGGGTGTAGTCGTCGGCTTCTGCCTGGGTATCCGTTTGGGTGCCAGACATCAGGACGACGGTGTCATCGCCTGGAGTGGGGGTTTCCACAAAAATGCGCGTGGTGGTCAGTGCCAGGTTGCCCGCATTGGCCACCTTGATGAAGATCTTGCGGTATTTGACAGAACCGGCAACGCGCTCCGCCTGCGGCACGTCCGGCCAGACGTTGTTCTTAACACCGCCGACAATCTCCACGATGGACATGACCCCGCCATTGGCGGTGGTGTCGTTGGCAACCGCAGAGCCATACAGTTTGAGTTC
>CAIWLA010000570.1 GCA_903913345.1 uncultured Magnetococcales bacterium
GGTCACCCTCTCCAGCGGGCTGACGGCGGGCGATCTCCTGGCCGTGGCGGCGCAAAACGGCATTTCCGGCCTCTACGCGGCCAATACGGGCATCCTGACCTTGACCGGTACGGCCAGCGTGGCCCAGTACCAGACGGCCTTGCGCGCCGTGACGTTCAACAGCACCAGCAGCGATCCCACCATGATCTCGGCCAGTCGCACCGTCACCTGGGTGGTCACCGATGCCAATTCGGACCATGCGGGGGCGCAGACCAGCACAGACGTCACCTCCACGATCGATATCACCGCGATCAACGATCCCCCGGTGGCCACGGCAGGGGGCATCCTGGCCTATACCGAACAGGATCCCGCCGCCGTGCTCGACAGTACCGTCACCGTGAGTGATTTGGATGACAGGCAACTCATTGGGGCCACCGTCACCATTGCCCATGGACTGACTGCGGGCGATCTGCTGGCCGTGGCGATGCAAAATGGCATTTCCGGGAATTTTGACGCGGGAACCGGTGTCTTGACCTTGACCGGCACCGCCACGGTTGCTCAATATCAGGCGGCCTTGCGGTCCGTGACCTTCAGCAGCACCAGCGACAACCCCACCGCCATCAGCGATGTCCGCATCCTTGCCTGGACGGTCACCGATGCGGCCGCCACCGGCAACAATGGCAGGCAAACCAGTACCAACGGCATCAGTACCATCCAGGTGACGGCGGTGAATGACCCGCCGGTCGGTGTGGATGACACCGGCAATGCCGTGGAAGCGGGCGGGATCCAGAATGGCACACCGGGAAGCGATGCCACCGGCAACCTCCTGGCCAATGATACCGATGTGGATCTCATCGGCGAAACCAAAACGGTGGCGGCTGTTCGCACCGGCGACAAAGGTGGCACAGGCAGCCATGGCACGGTCGGCACCGCCTTGACCGGTCAGTTTGGGATCCTGACCCTGAATGCCGATGGCGGCTATACCTATGTCGTCGACAATGCCAATGCTGCGGTTCAGGCCCTGCGGATCGCTGGCCAGACCCTGGCCGACCGTTTTACCTATACCGTCCGGGACGCGGGGGGGCTGACCGATACGGCCCAGTTGACCATCATCATCGATGGCCGCAACGATGCCCCCACGCTGCAAACAGCCATTGCGGATCAACTCTGGACAGGTTCTGTCGCCCGGACGTTCCAGTTTGCTGAGGGAACCTTCCAGGATGTGGACCATGGGGATCTCGTGCGCTATACGGCCACCCTGGCTGATCGTGCGCCGCTCCCGGCGTGGTTGACCTTTGACGCCAATGGGCGAACTTTCAGCGGTACGCCACCGGTTGGCAGTGCCAGCATCGCCATCCTCGTCACCGCTGAGGATCTGTCGGGGGCCTCCGTCACCCATACCTTTGCCATCAGATGGGACAATCCGCCCCCGCAAGTGCCTGCATCGTCATCCGTGCTGCCCGCTGCTCCTGTCACTCCCCCGGTCGATGCCAGTGCCCAGTTGGCCCCGGTAGTCACCTTCAGCCCGTCCAACGTTCTGCCCAGCATGACGGCGGGAGGCAGGGCACCGATTGTCACCTTCATCCCCAGCCAATCCGATACCCTCTCCAACATGGCGACCGGGACGGTGGCCCCCATTGTCACCTTTACGGTGTCATCGGATCGCGCCACCTCGACCACCTCTCCGGGCACCTCATTTTTTGGGTCGGTTGCCTTCCCCACGCTGTCAGTCCCCCTCGCTTCCCTGCCTGTGACCTCCGTACCGCTGGTCAGTACTGCCCTGGTGGCGGCACCCGTGGCGGCGCATCCAGAGGCTTCGGCTCCCGTGTTGGCCGTGCCTGCTCCGACCGCGCCCGTGATCCTCACGCCAGGCGTGCCATCCGTGACCGAAACAACACGCCCGGTACCACCCACTCCGGTCGCCGCCACGCCAGTATTGTCAACCCCGGCCTCCACGTCATCCGTCAACGGCTTTCCGGTCTCCATCGCTCCCGCCACTGCGGCCATGGGTCATGCGGGACTTTTCCTGGCCAACGGAATCCCGGATATCTTGGCAAACACAGCAAAAAATATCGATTTTTCGATTCCTTCCACTGCCTTTTCCCACACCGACAGCAGCGCGGTGGTGCAACTGTCAGCCCAGCAGGCCAACGGCGAAACACTCCCCAACTGGTTGCAGTTTGATCCTGGAACAGGCCGGTTTTCTGGAAATCCCCCGGCTGGCATCCAGGTGGATATGGTCGTCCGGGTGTTGGCCAGAGACGGCGCAGGTCGGGAGGCGGTTGCCATCTTTCATATCAAAATGGGAGGGGAAGCACCCAGTCCAGGGGACAGCGAAACGCTTTCCCCCGGCGAACCGACCCCCGCTCCCCGTTCCGATCGGGATGAACAGGATGGCCCAGGGCTGCGGGTGGTTCGTCTGACAGACCAGGAGGGTGATCTCCATACCTGGCGCGGCAAACCCGCCCTCAGCAAACAACTGGCCAGCATGGGACGGGAGGGGCTGTTGCAACGGGCCGTGCGTTTGAACCGGGCTGCTGAAAGAGTGGGCAGCCAACGGACGATATAGTAATAATAGACCCGGAAGGGGAGAAAATTCTTTTTAATTTCCGTTAATAACGAAGGGTTGTTCACGATGACGGGTGTACGACGCGCCGCTCTGCCCTGCCGTCCCTCCGGGAGTCTGCTCCTGGCGGTTGTGCTGCTCTCTGGATGCACGGTTACCCCCCCAAACATGGACTACCCCAGACCAGAGATGGCGCGAGGACAACATTTCAGTCCATTCGATCCCTGACCCTCATCCGTGAGTCTGAAACCCAGGGAGATGGCCGCATGGAGGGCCTGCCCTCGACCCATTCGGGCGAAGAGGTCACCGTGTGCAGTAAAACCTTGCCTTTTTGCGCGCCAGTCGGCACGATAAACGAGGCTTTGGGATCCCTTTTCTCAGTCCCTGCCATCTTGGTTCGTATCGAGTGGGCATCTCATGGCGATGCATGAAAAACCCGCAATAATCTCTCCATTCTGAAGGAGGGGACGACCGGTCTGGTCCTCCTTGTACACGTATTGACCAGTCAACCAACCCTTGAACAGCCTGGCATGTCGCCGTTTCTTTCGTCGTTGCGTTGTTGCTTCCTGGTGTGTCAACACCATGGGATCGAAGTGACGCCGGAGCGGTTTTTGGGTGCCAAGGAAGATGATATCACCGGATCCATGCGCCGCCTGATGGAGGAAGTGGGTCTGAAAAGCAAACTGCTCAGGAAGCGCAAATGGTCGGATTTGGCCAACCTGGGTACCGCCTATCCCGTGATGGTGGAACAGAATTCGGGCCACTGGGTCATCGTGGCCAGTGCGGTGACGGCCGCCGACGGGACAGAGAGCGTTGCGGTCATGGATCCGACCGTCGAATCATCGGGTCTCGCCCTGATACCGAGACCCTTGTTTGAGGAACGGTGGAACGGCACCATTCTCCTCTCCAAGCGCGAGTATGATTTAAGCAGCGGACCCCGCACCTTCGACTTGCGTTGGTTCCTGCCGGAAATCATGAAAAATGCCAAGTATTTTCGTGATATTAGA
>CAIWLA010000571.1 GCA_903913345.1 uncultured Magnetococcales bacterium
AGTCGTTCACCGCGATATAGGCGGAGCCATCGTGCTCCTTGTGCTTGAATATGTCCAACGCATCCTGTGCCGTTGCGCGATCCTGAAAGCGACCGATGCGGACACTTTGCCAGACATGTCCTGGATCTTTTTTGCCCCGTGCCTCGAGAATATAGGCGTCATAGCCCTTGTGACGCAAATCAGAGGCCCGATTCAGGGCACCTTCCCGTTCCAGAAACGATCCGACCTGGATGGTAAATTTGAAATCCAGCGGGATGGGAGCCGCTTTTCTCCCCGCATGGTACATGGACTCCAACCCCTTCTCCGTTTGCGCAGAGTGGCTGGGGGGTGGCTGGGTCTCCTCTTCTGTGGCCGATGCAGGCTCCCTGGATCTCTCCGGTTTGGCCTCCTGCGCCGGTTTGGTCTCTCTTTCCCCCTGGACAGGTTCCGGTTCACGGACAGAGTGGCTCGGTTCGGCCACTTTGACCGGTTCGGTCTCCTGGGTCGTTTCGACCAGTGTGGGCGGCTCGATGGCCTGGGCCGTTTGGGTCACCGGGGTTGCTTCGGCCACCGGGGCGGGTTGGCTCTCCTGGACTGGCTCGGCCACCGGGGCGGGTTGGCTCTCCTGGGCTGGTTCGGCCACCGGGGTGGGTTGGTTCTCCTGGGTTGGCTCGGCCACCGGGGCGGGTTGGCTCTCCTGGGCTGGTTCGGCCACCGGGGCGGGATCCTTTTCCGGTTGGTCTGCCGCAGTCGGTTGATGCCATGTATCGGGTTTGGGGGGCACCGCCAGGGTCACTTTGGGAAAGTCTCCTCCCTGATCCACTCCGGCGGATTCACAGGCCCCCCCATGGACCGGAAACCAGTAGTCCCGGACCGCCGGGGCCGTCACCAGGGCAATAGCCAAGGCCACCCCCCAACCGCTCCAACATCTCCAGGCGCATGGATCGGGGACCGTTGGTGGGGTCTCTCCACCGGTCGGCGCGGCAGCATGGGTGGCCTCATCCAGGGGCGATCCTGGATCGGTTTCGTCCCCCTTCCCAACCGGCATGGTGCCGATCTTTTTTTGGTTCAAGGTCTCCATCTGGTCATTCCCTCTGCAATAAAAACCATCCCAACCCATTCATCATGGTGGTGTCTGTGCGATACCGTATATCCGCTCGGCGGCCCGTCCAACGTGATCACTCCAATCCTGGCGATTGTCCACTACCACCGGACGCAGCAGGATGACCAGTTCACTCTTTTCCGCCTTTTTGGCTTCGTGGCCAAAGAGTGCCCCCAGCAGGGGAATCTCCCCCAGCCAGGGCAGGCGATCCTCCTGCGTGGTCGAGCTGTTTTTCATCAACCCCCCGATCACCGCCACCTCGCCATTGTGGACCCGGATGATGGTGTCTGTCTCCCGCGTCTGGGAGAAGGCCAGCGGCAGACTCTGGGGTTTGTCATCAATAATAAACGATTTCATCTTGTCCTGCACATCGGTCACCAGCGGATGGATATGCAGGGTGATCATATCGCCTTCGCCCACTTGCGGGGTGACATCCAGCGAGATGCCGGTAAACATGCTTTCAATCTGAGCCGTTGGCGGATTGACCACCTGAGCGGTCCCGGACCACGTGACCGTACCGGGTTGCAGCCCGGTAATAAAAAATTCATCGCTGCCCACCTTGATCACCGCCTTTTGATTGTTGACCGTGGCCACCCGTGGACTGGAGAGAACCTGCACCTTGCCTTGCTGCTGCAACAGATGGAGAAAACCGATAAAATCGCCGGTGCGCAGAGCCAGATTGAACGGTTGATCGACCCCAACGGCACGGGAGAAGATCAGCCCCTTGGTCACCAGGGCGGCTCCATTGTTTGATGCGCTGGGATCCAGCACTGGCCGACTGAGAAAGGTGTTACCGCTGCCCGGTTCTGAGAGCAGGGGGGGCAGACCATCACGCCCTATGCCCCGATTGACCGCCAACCAATCGACCCCAAACTGTGAGCCATCGTTCAAGGTCACTTCCAGAATCTTGGCCTCCAGGATCACCTGTCGCTGACTGCGGGTGCGCAGTTGCTCCAGAAAGGTGGCAATCTCCTGATGTTCCCGTGGATAGGCCCGCACGGTGATCAGACCGGCCTGCCGATTGACCACCACCCCCTTTTCCGGGGCCGACAGTTCGGTGCTCGGATTCGGATCCTCGGCCACCTGGGCGGCCTTGGCTTCGGCCTGCCTCTCCGCTGCCGTGATCTTTTGATCGCTCTCGATCTGGATCTCCTTCTTTTTGAGCTTGATCCGGGTCTCCAACGGGCGGGGCTTGTTGGAGCCATGCCCCCGGCGTTCACGGATCACGCTCTTGCTTTTCTGACCCTGTTCGTTCGTCTCCTCCGTCTCCTTGGAGATGGTCAGACCCAGTTGCAGGATGGAGGTGATGGTGTTTTCCAGATCCGTCCAGAAGTCCGATTTATACTCCGTGCGCATCCCGCTGCCGGGGGTGCTGGGGGTGGCGGTGGTGCTTTTGGTCTGATCCTTGTTGGTGCGGGTGGTCGTGATCTCCTGCCGATTGCCCGAACTGACCAGCGTCTGCGAATAGCCGTCCCGTACCACCGACAAAAAATCCACCGGATAGGTTCGTGTCGTCAACTGCCAGGGAAAAATCTTGTATCCCCGCACCCCCGGTGATGACTGGCTGGAAAAGGGCTGGCAATCCAACTGGTACATTTCGCAGACAATCTCCACCGCCTCATCGACGCTGACATTTTTAAGCTCCACCGAAATGTCCTCATCGACCTCCGGGTGGACGATCATGTTGACGCCGGGATCCTGGCTGGCCAGTCCCTCAAAAAATTCCCGCGCCGGGGTGTGGATCACCTGCACGGTGATCCGCCGGTCCACGTCGTGGTGCGGCGTGATCGCCGGGTTCGGGAGGGGGGGTGCGGGCGGTTCATTCGCCCGGTCCGGACTCCGGGTCGGACGCAATCTTGAACTCATCTGCCAACCGGGTGTCTGCTCTGGATCCCTTTCGAAGGCGAGGAATGGCCTGTCCGCTGGAGTGCCCATCCCCTCTTTTTCCCACAACAGATCCCGCGTTGGCAGTGGCGTTGTGCGTTCCCTGGGCAGGGCGGTGCAGCCGGTCATGAGCAACAGGGTCGCACAGAGCACTCTGCACGTCTCCCGACGGACCCTCTCATACCCCGTTGCATTCATCAAAGGTCATTTCCTGGTTTTGGTGATTCGTGGTAGCCATTTCCCCCTGGATACGGGGTAAAACGTCAAAAACATGGCGTTTCAAACCCCATACGGTCCGTTTTGCACCCACAACCCACCCCGATCGGGTGCCCATGTATCGGTTTGCTGGGCTGTTGGGTGACAAGACAAGAATGGAAAAAGAAAATCCCGACAGAAGGTCTGCAATCTTTGGTCCAATCTGTGGGTCAATCCACAAACGGGGAGCGGCTGAGGGTGAAAAAATGGAGTTTCAGCAGGAGTGTGGCGGGGGTCGGAGGGTGGACGGTATAGTCCAGATGGTCCACCTGGACGGGCCAGGGTGTGGCTTCCAGGCGGTGCATATAGGTCAGAAGGGCGGGATATTCTCCCTCCCAGGTCAGGGTGAGTTCCTGGCGAAAGAGGGTGCCCGGATCGTCGTGATTCAACCCTTTGGCGCAGGACAACAGCCGGTTGGGTGGTTGGACGGCCAGGCCGATCAGGCGTAAACCGCCGGTGGTTTGGGTCAGACGGGCGAGCAGACCGGCACTCTCTCCCGCAGGCACCCACTGGCTGGCCAGGTGCAGCCAGGGGGCCTCCGGTTGATCGTCCGTGGGCCGATCCGCCCGATGGTGGGCGGTGTCGGCCAGCCCCTTTTCCATCCTTGCCCGTTCCTGGGCGAAGGGGAGCCAGACCAGCCGATACCATCCTGCCAGGGTGGCGGCGATCACCACCAGAAACAGCAGGACGCGCTCCCGTCCGGGGCGTCGATTATACCAGTGATCGTTCATGGAGGCGATGGCCTGGTTGGGGAGATCCGTGCATCGATGCTATTCCATCAGGAGGTGAAAGGAGACCGTCGGCTCTTTGGGTTCCGTTGGCGATCTCCCTTCGTGCGGCGCGGCGGGAGCCGATTTTGCCCATTGGAGATCCCGCACCTCGCGCCCGGCCAGGATCGGCAGGTGGGCCAACGCCTGCACATAGGCGGGCAACTGTTCCGCCAATCGGGCGGTGGTGTGGCCCTGTATCGACACCCGCTGCCCACCCTGGGACAGTTCGATGCGGGTAAGCCAGATGCCCGGTCGGTGCAAAAGGGCAAATTGTTCCAGCAGGGGTGCCATCGCCCGTGCCGGCGATGCAAATTCCGTGGCGGCCACCGGTTCCCAGTCCGTTCGACATTGACGCAAGGCGGCCCAGTCCGTTGATGCCTCGCTCATGCGCCCGGTGGTCTCGGTCTGACCTGCCCATTCGGCCCGCCTGTTGGCCAGATCCGCCTGCAGGCCCCAATGACCCGCCCAGAGGGCGAGCAGCAGCCCCAGCCAGGAGAAGAGTGCCTTGCGCAACGACCAGAATGGTCGGTGCGGACGAAATCGGGGCTGGAAAAAGTTGACCCGTTGCCCGATCATGACCCGGACAGCCCCCCCAGGGCGGCCCCGATGGCGGGCAGACAGTCGATGAGATCCGCCTCCTGTACGTCGGGCGCACGGCGCATGACCCGTTCCAGGGGCAGCATGGAGACCCGCATGCCCAGGCGATCCGCCAAGGCCGCCAGCAGCCGTTCCTCCAGGAGTGCCCACGGGATCGGGGCCGGGGGGGGCGTCATGACGGGTTCACTCCGCCACGCATACCCGCTCTCGGTCTGCCCAGGTGTCATGTGGTCCAGGGGATCGCCCGTCCGCCAGGGGAGATCCCGGCTGGATGGGTTGGTCGGCATGACAAACAGATGGTCCAGGGGGGGTTGCAAAAAATTGTTTTCGTAAAAATGGAAGGTGCGGCGCAACTCCGTGGCGAGATGGTCCAGGGCGGCATGGTCTGCCTCCGGTGGGATGGAGGGGGTGGCATTTTCCAGTGCCCGCCAGATGGGTTGCCGTCGGGTTTCGAGGGTGCGGGACAAAAAGAGGGTCTGGCGTCGCCGCACCTGGATGACGCCGCCCTCTCCCGTCCAGTAGAGCAGGCCCAGTCCACGGGCGTCTTCTGGCAGGGTATCGGTCAACCGTCCCAGGGCCAGATCGGCCATATCCAGGCCCCACAACGGGAGATCGGCGTTCAGAAAGAGATCCACCTTTCGTTGTACGGTGGTCTCCGGGGCCACGGCGACATAAATTTTGCCGGAGGCCTCCTGGGTGGCCGAACCGGGCAGGTCAAAGGTCTCCACCACCGCCTGTTCGGCGGGGTAGCCGAGGCGATCGGCAATCTTCCACCGTATATTCATCCCCCATTCCCCACGGGGCAGATCCGGGGCATCGTATGGAAAGAGCAGATACTCTTCCCGGTTCAGCAGTCCCACAAAACGGGATCTGCCCAGGCCATATCGCTGCACCCATTCTGCCAGGAGGGGGGAGGGTTCCCCGACCGCCGGCTGGAACAGACAACGGGAGACCAGGGGTCTTTCATCGTCTGGATCCGACAGGAGATGGACCAATCCCAGGTCGCCCGACTGTTGCAGGATGGCCACCACCCCGCGGGCATGGTCCCGTCGCTGGGAGGCCGAACGGAACCAGGGGTTCAATCCATCACCCCTGGAAAGGGTTTTTCAGTATGATGGTCTGTTCCCGGTCGGGACCGACGGAGAGAATATCCACCGGTACGCCAGAGAGGGTTTCCAGGCGACGCATATAATTTTGGGCGGCCTGGGGCAATTGGTCGAACTGTCTGGCGTGGGCGGTGGAGGCGGACCAGCCGGGCATCTCTTCGTAGACGGGTTCGCACATATCCAGGATGGAGGGATTGGCGGGCATGCTGTCCAGTTGGCGGCCGTTGCGATGATAGGCCACGCACAGTTTGACCGTGTCGAGGCCGTCCAGGACATCCAGTTTGGTCACCACCAGGCCGGTCAGGCCGTTGACCCGTGCGGCATGGCGTGCCACCACGACATCGAACCAGCCGCAACGCCGGGGACGACCGGTGGTGGCTCCGAACTCGCAGCCGACTCTGGAGAGATGTTCTCCCACCGTATCGGTGAGTTCCGTGGGAAAGGGACCGCTGCCGACGCGGGTGGTATAGGCCTTGACCACGCCCAGCACGGCATGGATGTGTGTCGGTCCGATCCCGGCTCCCGTGCAGGCCCCGCCCGCGATGGTGGAAGAGGAGGTGACGAAGGGATAGGTGCCATGGTCCACATCCAGCATGGAGCCTTGTGCCCCTTCGAACAGAATGGGCCGATTGGCGCGGGAAAAATCGTCCAGCAGTCCCACCACGTCATCGACGAAGGGCAAGAGGGTCTCTCCCATGCGCAGATAGTCGTCGCGCAGGGTTTCAAAGCTGAAGGTGGGGGACTGATAAAAATTTTCCAGCATGAAATTGTGGTAGGCCACATTTTCCCGCAGTTTGTCTTCGAACATCTGGCGATTGAAGAGGTCGTCCATTCGGATGCCGCGCCGGGCGATTTTGTCCTCGTAGGCGGGTCCGATGCCGCGGCCGGTGGTCCCTATTTTCCCTTTGCCTTTGCGTTTTTCGCGGGCGATATCCAGTTCGCGGTGGTAGGGCATGATCAGATTGGTCAGGGCGGAAATTTTCAAGTTGCTGCCGCTTACCACGATGCCCAACTCGGCCAGGGCCTGGATCTCTTCCAGCAGGGCCACCGGGTCCAGGACCACGCCGTTGCCGATGAGGCAGAGTTTGCCTGGGCGGACGATCCCGGAGGGGACCAGATGGAGGATATATTTTTTGCCTGCCACGACCAGGGTATGTCCGGCGTTGTGTCCCCCCTGAAAGCGCACGACCATCTCTGCGTATTCTGTCAACAGATCGACGATTTTGCCTTTTCCTTCATCCCCCCACTGGGCACCGATGACGATGACATTGGCCATGGTTTTGATCCACCTCATTTTCCAAAGGACGCACAAAAAGACGGCCAAACGATTCAGCCGCAGTAACCGGGTTGGATGATACGCCATTCCTGGCGGGGAAAGCAAAGAAAAGTGCGCAATGCGCATGGATTGGCTTGATCTGGAATTATGTCAGTCCAATCGAATGTGCCACTGTGTTCAGGGTTTCATCGTTGGTGATCAGACGTGCGCCATGTTGTTCCGCCAACGCCAAATACAAGGCATCGTAGCCATTTAATCCGTGTCTCTTTGCCAGAGTGCAGGCCGACAGCAGCAGGGGGCCATGCTCACAGAGACGGATTGGCAATGATTCAATGGCTTGTAAAATGGCGGCCAACTCTTGCATCGACAGTTCATCTCTTCGATGTTTGCGAAGCAACACATTGGCTGCTTCTGCGAGTAACAGGTGGGGGGCCAACATCCAGTCCGTGCCGTTGGCTGCCTGCTTGAATGCCGGTTCAATCTCAGGATGTATGGGGCCATCGGGCACAAACAAGCGGATCAGGGCAGATGTATCGATCACCCATATTATCGTGTACGATCCTGGCGCACATCTTCCACCGTGTCGCCCAAGGGTCGTCCCGCCAGGCGGATGCGCCATGCACGAGCCTCTGACAGACCCTGGTTGTTGGCCAGTCTGGCTTCCTGTTCGATCATGTGACGCACCTGTTCCGGCATGCTGCGGTGATTGGCCGCTGCCATGGCTTTCAGTGTCTCATACACATCATCCGGCAGATTGCGAATACGCAACGCTCTCATGGTACCCCCTTTGCTATCGAATGGTAACTCACATTTTGATGGCATGGGGCCGATTTGTCAAGATTGTGCAACACCTGTTTCCGTTTGATAACGAGAGAAAAACCCCATCCAAAAAAGGGTGCATCCAGAGACAAAAGCGGTTATCCTGGTGGTCTGTCCCGTCTCTGGCAAGAGACAGGTTTTTCAGGAGGGGGGAACTCTCCCTTTGCGCTTTCTGTTCCATTCTTCAAGGGGGATCGTGCCCATGACTGCGTCTTCGGTATTTGTTTCGCATTCGACCCAGGATAAAAAGTTTGCCACCCGGTTGCGGGATGCGTTACGGAATCACGGGGTGAATGCCTGGATCGACCATCGGGAACTGACCGCCGGTGGGGATTTGAATGCGGAGATCAAAACCGCCATCCAGGCGGCATCGGTTTTTGTCCTGGTGTTGTCGGTGGATGCCCAAAACTCCGATTGGGTGGCCAAAGAGACGGACTGGGCACTGGAGCAAGGAGAGGCCATCCAGATTGTCCCCCTGCTGTTGGGGCAGGTCAAATCCGCCGCCGCCAGGCGGTTTCTGGGTGGGCAGAATTTGAAGTGTATCGAGGTGAAACAGGATGATTTGCAAGCGGCCATGCCCGCCGTGCTGGCGGCCTTGGGGCTGCGCCTGCCGGATCACGACCCCTTGCCCGTGTTGGTTGCCGTGCCGGTGGAGGAGTTGATTCTCCATTTGCGTCAGGCCACCATTGAGGAGAAAGAGGGCAAGCGGCGGAGTCAGGCCGAGGCCATGCTGGAATATCGTGCTGCCGGTGTTGGGGGTGCAACCAAGAAAAGCGGTTGGTATATCTTCAACGCCCCCCTTGGTCCCATTGAGGCCGAGGAGCTTTCCTGGTATCTGGAGCGGTTTCCCCGCTGGCCGGGAGAGGCTTTTCGGGCACGGGCCGAGGCAGTGGAGAAAAAGCTGCCCGTATGGGGTCAGGAAATGTATCAAGCCTCTCTGGATAATCGGGAAGCCATTGCGGTACGGACAGCCTGGGAGCAAGCGGGAGGCAACCCTCAGCGACGAATTACCATATGGATAGATGACGGGTTACCCAAAAAACGGCCAACTGGGCAAGGGAATGAGTCCGCCAAGAAAAGAATGGAGGCTGAGGCCCATCTGCTCTCTTTACCATGGGAGCTGCTTCATAACGGCGATGGTTTTTTGTTCGATGGCAATATTTCGGTACGGGTACGGCGAGGATTGCCAACCAGCAACAAACAATCGACCCCTGTTACCGAACCCCCTCTGCGGGTGTTGCTGCTCTCTCCTCGACCAGAAGACAAACGGACCGTATATATCGACCACCGGACAACGGCCCGACCCGTGGCGGAGGCTTTGGCCGCCTTGGGGGATCTGGCCAGTTTGACCATTTTGGACGAACCCACCCTGCCCGCTCTGATAGAAGAGTTGAAACAAGCTGCAAAAAAGGGCAAACCCTATCATGTGGTCCATTTTGACGGTCATGGTATTTATCTCAAAGATCAAGGGTTGGGTGCTCTCATTTTTGAAGCAGATGGCCAGAGAGAAAAGCTGGTTGATCGGGAAACCCATGTCGTGAATTCGGCAGAACTGACGCAACGACTGATTGGCTTTCGTTTTTCCCTTTTTTTTCTGGATGCTTGCCAAACAGCCCAAGTCGAGATGGATTCCGCTTCGTCGGTGGCAACGGCGTTGCTGGACCGGGGTGTGGCAGCGGTGGCCGCCATGAGTCATAGCGTGTTGGTGGCAACGGCCAAGGCGTTCGTGACTGTTTTTTATAAAGAATTGGCCAATGGAGCGCGGGTGGGCGAGGCCATGCTGGCGGGACAATGCCAACTCTTTAACCACAAACACCGAGGCCATTATCTGGGGGCCGGAGATCTGGAGTTGCACGATTGGTTTGTACCCGTGCTCTACCAGGAGGAGGGGGAAGATCCTGCCCTGGTGAAGAATGTGCCTTCCAGGGCGGGCCAGGAACTGATCGAAAAGGGGTATATTGCCCGTCTGGGCGAGTTGCCGGATTCACCCCCCCACCAGTTTGTCGGGCGCAGTCGGGAGTTGTTGGCCCTGGAGCGGTTGTTGCTCACGCAACCATATGGGGTGTTGCTGGGGGAAGGGGGCGAGGGCAAGACGGCTCTGGCGGTGGAAGCGGCCCGTTGGCTGGTGTGCATCCGGCGGGTGCAACGGGTGGCCTTTGTCAGCCTGGAGCAGACAACCCATCAGAATGCGGTGCTGGATGCCATCGGTCGGCAGTTGGTGGGCCAGAATCATACACCAGCGACCCTGGATCTGGAAAAGGCCTGTCTGGAGGTGGAGTGTGCGTTGCTGGCTGATGCCACCCTGCTGGTGTTGGACAACATGGAGACGGTCCTGCCGCCCCAGGCCGGGGGTCAACCCGCCGCGTGTGACAAGGAAGAGTTGGCCGCGTTGCTGGCCCTGTTCCGGCGATTCCAGAAGGTGGGGGAGACCAAACTGCTCTTTACCAGTCGGGAGCGGCTGCCGGCACTGTTTGATGCCAAGCGCAACCATCTGGATATTGGCCCCCTGGCCCCCTGGGATGCGGTGGAGATGGTCAAGAATGTCCTCTTGCAGGAGAACGTCACCCTGTTGGTCGAAGAGACGGTGGACGAGGAGGCCATGCTGTTGGATCTGGTCCATTCAGTCCGCTGTAATGCCCGCACCCTGGCCCTGCTGGCCCCGAAGTTGGCGCGCCGGGACGTGGTCCAGACCACGGCTGATCTGCACCAATTGATGGCCGACATGGAGAAAAAACACCCCGGCGAACGGGAGCGGTCCCTCTATGCGGGGGTGGCCCTCTCCCTCAACCGTCTCTCTCCCGCCGTGCGGCAGGCCATCCGGCCCTTGGGGGTGTTTCGGGGTGGGGGCCATTTGGAGGTGATTCGCCGTGTGCTGGAGGTTGAGGATCTGCAAAAACTCTTGCCCCTGGTCGCTGAACTGGTCGAAACCGGGCTGTGTGATTTTCACGAAAACGGCTATCTCACCTTCCATTTCGCCCTCGCGCCCTTTCTGTGGGGGGCGTTGTCCGAGCCGGAACGGCAGGCCGCCCAGGATCGGTGGCTGGAGGGAGAGGAGGTTTTTGCCGGGTTTTTGTATCAGCAAAAATTCCAGGATGCCCAACTATCCGCTACCCTGACCCTGCTGGACCTGAATAATTTATTGGCCGGGTTGGAGATGGCCGCCGACCAATGGCCTGCCGAGCGGGTGTTGGATTGGGCATCCGACATGGCGGGTGTGTTGCAAAACCTGGGGAAGAACTCGGCCCGACAGCAGGTGACGGCTATCCGAAAGCGGTTGGTGGATAATCTGGGGAAAGGGTGGTCTCCCGTCCACTTCAACGCTGCACAGGACCATATAGAAGATCTAGCGCAGAAGGGAGACTGGGGGGCTGCCTTGGCCGCTGCTCAAACCCTGTTGCAACAATGCCGAGTCGTCGGGGAGGATGCCTATCCAGGAGCCGCTTATGGTCTGTCCATGGCCCACAGGTTGGCCGGTCTGCATGCCCAAATGGTCGGCCACGCTGCCCAGGCAATACCCTGGCTCCAGGAGGCCCTCACGCGATTCCAGAGATTGGGGGTGGAGAATCAGAATGCCCGCCGGATGGCCGCCGCTGTCTTGAACGACCTGGGGGATTGCTGGTTCGATCAGGGAAAACTGGAGGAAGCGGCCCACTGTTACGATCAGTCCGCCCAGGAACAAGAACAAGAGGGCAACCAGCGGGGGGTGGCGGTATCCAAGATACAACTGGGGACGGTGCGGATGGTGCAACGGCGTTACCCGGAGGCACTGGCGGCGTACCAGTGGGCCAGAGAGATGTTTACCCGGTTGAATGAGCCATCCTCTTTGGCCACCGTTTGGCACCAGACGGGCATGGTGTATGAGCGAATGCAAGCCTGGGTGCCAGCGGAGGAGGGCTACCGGGAGTCTCTGAGGATCAGAACCGCCCTGGGCGACAAATCGGGCGTGGCAGCGACCCTGACCCAACTGGGCAACCTGTTCCAAGCCCAGGGGCGGTGGGAGGCGGCGGTGGCCCATTATCGCAAGGCCGCCGAGCTTCATGTCCGATTGAAGGATCAGGCCAACGAAGGCAAGGATCGCAACAACCTGGCAGACACCCTGGTCGAACTGGGGCGGTTGGGGGAGGCCAGAGAGGAGATTTTGCGTGCCATTGAGTGCCTCGAACCCTTCGGCCACGCCGCCACGCCGTGGACGACTTATCAGATCCTGGCCACTATTGAAACCGCCGAAGGCCACCCGGACGCCGCCGCCGAGGCAGGTCTCCAGGCCAGGACGCTCTTTGCCCAATACCGTCGGGACGGGGGGGAGAACCATAATCCGGGGGCAAAATGGTGCCAGGCCGTGGCCGCCGCCCTCCAACAGGGGGCTGGGCAGTCGATGCGGGAGGCGTTGGAGCAAAAGGCGCAAAATCCCAAACTGCAACCCTATCTGAGATCTCTGATCCCGGTCTTGCTCGCCATCCTCTCCGGCCACCGGGAACCGTCTCTGGCCGATACCCCAGGGCTGGATTGGGACGATGCCGTGGAGGTGGCACTTTTGCTGGCGCAATTGGGGGGAGGAGGGGGGTGAGTGACCGTCTATCCGAACAGCGTCTTCAAGGCCGGCAGAACGGTGGCGGCGACGACCAGAGCCAGCATCCACCGATTGAGACGCATCTCCCCCATGAGACGGGCTTCGAGTGCCCGCAGGTCGGCTTTGAGCAACGCGATATCACCCTTGGTGGCCAACTCATCCCGTTGGGCATCGTGCGCCTTCCGGAAAACCCCGGCCATACCCCTGGATTGCTCCTTGTGGATCATCTGCCTTCTGCATTCCGTATGCGCTGATTGTTCATCCGAGAGAGGGATTCATCCCTGCAAAATCCGCTGTTTTTTGAGTTGTCCCGGCTTTTGCGCATCACACCTTGTCCGCAAACACCCCGTCCAGTGTTGGGGCATCCAGGATCCGCAGACTCCACTCCTCCAAAGAGGGTGATTCTGCCTTGGCAATTTTTTCACTGGCCCAGGAGGGCAAATCGCCAAAACGGCGTTGTAATTGACGTGTCAGGACCATGGATGCCCCTTCCTGGCGTCCTTTCTGGATCCCCATCCGTTCCACACTCGAAATATAAGGCATTCTCTGGCTCTCCTCAAAGTCAACAATTTTTGTCCTTAACCGCGCATCGGCCTCCTGCGGCAAATGCAGCACCCAGTCGATGAAGCGAAACAGATCAATCACTTGCTGGCGATTGAATCCACCCTGATACAAGCCGCGAATCAGGCTCCACTTTGCCTGGTATCGCTCTTCCGTCCGGTTCCTGGTCCTCTTGGCTTGCAAATGCGCCAAGGTCACGACCGCAAACGGGTTGCGAGATCTCTCCAACTCGGCCTGCTGTTCCGCATAATCCAATAATTTGACTGCATTAAACTTAAAATTGATCTGTGTCCCCCACAACACATGACCGTATTCCGCTGGTCGCCAGTGGCTCGACTCGTCGGCCAAAATCGCCAGACTGACCACGGGCATCTGTTCGAGATCGAAGGCCCGATAGTTGTAGGTGAACATGCGCAGGGCATAATTCGGTTCCCTCTCTCCCTGGATCTCGACATGGATCATGACCCAGTACGCGACACCACCGGGTTGCCAGACCTTGACCAGTTTGTCCATGTGCCGGTCACCCGTTTTGGCCTCCCGCGTGATACTGGCCAACTCCTTGTCCAGAAAGGTATGCCCCCGATCCCAGTCGATGCCATCGTGCGCTTCCGGGAGGAAAAAGGCCATAAACTCTTTGAAATACAACCGGAGAATCTCCTTCCACGGGGTGTCAAATTCATCCTTCTGGCCTTCGTCTTCGTTTTCCGCCATGATTGTCTTCCTCCCAGGCCATCGGTCGCAGCGATCCCCGTGCGTCCCTTCCATACCGAGCCGATGCAACCAGCATAACAAATTCCCCCACCCGTTGCCAGCAGGGAATCAGACTCCACCCGCTGCCGCGCACCGGATCCGAAAAGGGCAATTTGTCTGCGCATTCATGGCTGTACCAGCACGCCGTTCACCCCTGCAACAGAGCCACCTTTTCCAGGGCCAACCATTGATCCCGCAACCGGGCAGCCCGCTCGAATTCCATGTTTTTGGCCGCCTTTTTCATCTCTTTTTCCAGATCCTTGACCTGTTTTTCGAGATCTTTTGAGGGGACGGGCGCGCCATAGGTGACGCCCTCCTCGGCCACCCGCCAGGCCGCGACCGGCACCGGGGCCACCGAGCCGAATTCGGAGACCGCCGACACCCCCTTGCGAATGGAGACAGGGACAATACCATGCCGTTGATTGTAGGCCTCCTGCACGGCCCGCCGTCGCTGGGTCTCTTGCAGGGCACGCTCGATGGAGCCGGTGATGCGGTCCGCATACAGGATCACCCGCCCCATCACATTGCGGGCCGCCCGGCCAATGGTCTGGATCAGGGCGGTGGTCGAACGCAAAAAACCCTCCTTGTCCGCATCCAGAATGGCCACCAGCCCCACCTCCGGCAGATCCAACCCCTCCCGCAGCAGATTGATGCCGACCAGTACATCATACTCCCCCAGACGCAGTTCGCGAATCAACTCCATCCGATCCAGGGTCGTCACATCCGCATGGAGATAACGGACCCGAACCCCCAGATTCCGCAAATAGTCGGTCAAATCCTCCGCCATCCGCTTGGTCAGGGTGGTGACCAGGACGCGAAATCCCTGGCTCGCCGTCTGCCGAATTTCATGGAGCAGATCATCCACTTGCCCCTCGACCGGTCGGATGGTGCAAATCGGCTCCAGCAGCCCAGTGGGACGGACAATCTGCTCCACCACCCGGCCCGCACTCCGCGTCAGCTCCTCGTCGGCAGGGGTGGCGGAGATGTACAGGGTCATCCCCCGCAATTGATCAAACTCTTCCAGGCGGAGTGGCCGGTTGTCCAGGGCGGAGGGGAGGCGAAAACCGTATTCCACCAACGTCTCCTTGCGCGACCGGTCCCCCCGGTACATGCCCCGCACCTGGGGGAGGGTGACATGGCTCTCGTCGATGAACAACAGGGCATCTTTCGGCAAATAATCCATCAGGGTGGGGGGCGGCTCCCCGGCGGAACGGCCACTCAGATAGCGGCTGTAATTTTCAATCCCCGTGCAATAGCCCAGCTCCTGCAACATCTCCAGATCAAAAAAGGTCCGACTCTCCAACCGTTGGGCCTCCAGCAGCTTGCCCTGCCCCTGCAACTGGTCCAGCCGTTCCCGCAATTCCAGCTTGATCAACGCCATCGCCCGCAACAGGGTGGAGCGGCGGGTGACATAATGGCTGGCCGGAAAAAAGGTAAATCGCTCCAGGGTGCCAAACGACCGCCCGGTCAACGGGTCCACCCAGACCATGCGGTCGATGGTGTCGCCAAACAGCTCGATGCGGATCGCCCGATCCTCCTCATGGGGCGGAAAAATTTCAATGGTATCACCCCGCACCCGGAAGGTGCCCCGCTGAAACTCCAGATCGTTGCGCTTGAACTGGATCTCGACCAGTTTTTTCAAAAACTGGCGTTGCTCCATCTCCTGCCCCACACAGACCGGGAGGGCCATCTCCTGGTAGGATTCCGGCGAACCGATGCCATAGA
>CAIWLA010000572.1 GCA_903913345.1 uncultured Magnetococcales bacterium
ACGGCCTTTTGATAGCATTCAATCGCCTCATCCAACCGACCCTGATCCACCAAGGCCACGCCCAGGTTGCCGAGGGCTCCACTGTAATCCGGTTTGATGGCCAGTGCCCGCCGATAGCAAGTCATAGCCTCTTCCAGTTTTCCCTGTTCCTGCAAGGCGATGCCCAGATTGTTGTGGGCTTCGTACAGTTCCGGTGCCGCCTCCAGTGCCCTTTGATAACTCTCGGTCGCCTCTTGCAATCGCCCCTCTCCCAGCAAGGCATTCCCCAGATTATTGTGGGCATCCCGGTAATCCGGTTTGATTTCCAATGCCTTGCGGTAATGGGCAATGGCGGCATCGGCCTCTCCCTGGGCCAGAAAAATATTGCCCAGATTGCGGTAGGCCTCGTAATGATCCGGCTGAATGGCCAACGCCCTCTGACAGCAGGCGATGGCCTCGGCCATCCTGCCCTGCGACTGAAAGGCCATCCCCATGTTATTGCAGGCCTCTGGATACTGGGGGTTGATCTCCAGTGCCCTTTGATAGGCCGCAATGGCCTCCTCCAGCCGACCCTCTTTCTGCAAGGCGTTGCCCAGGTTGTTATAACCCGCATAAAAATCGGGCTGGACCTCCACGGCCTTTCGGTAATGGAGGAGGGCCTCCTCTATCTGACCCAGTTCGTGGAGGGCATTGCCCAGGTTGCAATGGGCCATATGAAACAGGGGTTGTATGGCCAGTGCCTGTTGATAGCAGGTGACGGCCTCCTTCCGGTGGCCCATCGCGAGGTGGACGATCCCAAAATTATTGAGAAACAAGGGTTCGTTTGGACAAAGGGCCACCGCCTTGCCAATCCATTCGATGGCCTCTTCGTGGTACCCGTTCTGGTGGCACAGATAGCCCAGCAGGTGGGCGGCGGTGGGATGGTCGGGTTGTGCGGCCAGGACCGAACGGTAGATGGCCTCGGCCTCTGGTCGTCGGTTGGCCTGATGGTGCGCCAGTCCCTCCTGAATCTGCGCCTGCCACCGGACATCTTGTGGGTCGATGCCGTTGGGGGGGGATAGGGTTGTGATGCGGGTGGGTGCCGCCCTCGGTCCCGCTGCCCCCGGCGACCGGTTGGCAGGGGGGGGCTGTTTCAGGGGTATACCCTCCCGATCCATCGGTGATACATCGATATGGTCCGGCGACAGTCCCGCCTGCAGCCGATTCCACATGGCCTCATAGGCCGCCTCCAGACCCCTGGCATAACGGGGGGTGTCAAACAGGGGGGCGGTGGGCAGATTGGCTTGCAGACGGTGCCGAATGGCGGCCAGTCGTGCCGGATCCTGGGCCAATGCCAGAATTAATTGTTCATATTCCTCCAGGGAATAGGTGATCAATTCCGGCAGACCCACGTTGTACAACAGGCTGCCCGCCACGCGGGAGGCAAAGGTTTCACCGGCGCAAGTGACCATCGGGCAACCCGCCCAGAGGGCATCGCTGCCGGTGGTGTGGGCGTTGCATGGAAAGGTATCCAGGACGAGATCCACCAGGCGGTAGCGGGCCAGATGTTGGGGGGAGGGGAGGAACGGTGCAAACAACAGTCGGGCACCGTTCACCCCCCGTGCCTCGGCCTCCCGGCGCAGGTTGGCTGCGGCATGGGGGTTGGACTCCCACAGCCACAAGAGGCTCTCCGGGGTGGCGCGCACTATCCGCATCCAGATGTCGAAGAGTGTCGGGTTTATCTTGTAGGTTTTATTGAAACTGGCGAAGAGCAGACCACCCGCCGGTATGGCGCACTCTTGGCGGGTGGGATGCCAGGGGGCGATGGTCCGTTGGCGATCATTGGGCTGGTAACAGTCGGGCAAACGGACAATTTTTTCCGTAAAATGGGCCTCGAAACCGGGTGGGGTGATGAACGGGTCAGAGAGGATATAATCGATAAAGGGGGTGCCCAC
The DNA here is from genome assembly GCA_903913345.1 of uncultured Magnetococcales bacterium. Lineage (GTDB taxonomy): Bacteria > Pseudomonadota > Magnetococcia > Magnetococcales > Magnetaquicoccaceae > Magnetaquicoccus. The sequence goes on from CAIWLA010000572.1 coordinate 1,914, forward strand.
CGTTCCCGGAGAGCCCAGCCAGCTGGCCTGGATGGGGGCGGGACGGAAGGAGGGAATCTCCAGACGGGCATCCTTGGTGTACCCCTTCATCTCGACCAGGATATGGACCCCATCGTCCAGAATGCGTTGGGCTGCCTCCCGGTGGGAAACGGGAAAGAGGTCCACAAAGGTGTCGCTGGCGGCCATGATCCGTTGTCGGCCTGGGGTGCCACTGTCGATTCCATAGGAGTAGGCGATGATTTCAAAGCGGTCGCGGTCGTGCAACTCGAACAACTCCGCCATCAATTGTACCGTGGCATGATCCTGAAAATCGCTGGAGAGATAGCCAATCTTGAGTCGATCGGGACGGTTTTCCGCCGACCGGGTGGTGCAGAGGGGGGGTTGCGCGGGATAGTGGGCGTCGGCCCACCAGACCGCGCTCAATCGCTGTTCCTCGGCAGAGCAGGGCAACGAGATGAAAAAAAAGGGATTGATCTCTCCCCTTCTGGTGTAAAACAGGGCGATCATGCGGTCATAATAGGCCTGGAAATCGCGCCAGTTGCACAGATGCAGCCACTGGTGCAGGAGCGCGCCATGGGCCGACAGGTTGTCGGGTTTGACCGCAATGGCCTTCTGGTAGCAAACGGCGGACTCTTCCATGTTGCCCTGGTCTTGCAGGGCAAAGCCCAGGTTGCCGAGGGCGGTGTGAAAATCCGGTTTGATGGCCAACGAACGTCGATAACAGGCGATGGCCTCCGCCATTCTGCCGCTCTTGACCAGGGCATTGCCCAGATTGCAATGGCCTTCGTAGAGATCGGGCTTGATGATCAGGGCGCGTTGATAGCAATCGATGGCTTCATCCCGTTTTCCTTGATCGATCAAGACATTGCCCAGATTGCTGAGGGCCATGTAGGAGTGGGGATTGATGGCCAACGCCCGTTGATAGCAGGCGATGGCCTCTTCTTCTTTTTGTTGTGCTTTCAGGAGGTTCCCCAGGTTGCTCAGGGCCTCCTGAAAATCCGGCTTGATGGTCAACGCCTGTTGATAGCAGGCGATGGCCTCCGTCCACTGACCTTGCGCATACCGAGCAAGCCCCATGTTGTTATAGGCATCATGGGAGTTGGGGTGGATGGCCAGTGCCCGTTGATAACAGAGGATGGCCTCCTCCCATTGACCGATGCCTTGCAGGACATTACCCATATTGCTGAGGGCTTCGTGGAGGTTGGGTTGGATGGCCAATGCCTTCTGGTAGCAGGCGATGGCCTCCTCCTGTTTGTGCTGTTCGTGCAGGAGATTGCCCATGCTGCACAGGGTCACGCAAAAATCCGGCTGGATGGCCAGTGCCCGCTGGTAGCAGGCAAGGGCCTCCTCGCGTCGGCCCAGGTGTTGCAGTATGTTGCCCAGATGATCCAGAAAAAGGGGTTGTTCGGGGGCGGCGGCGATGGCCTTGTTGAGCCATTCAATGGCCTCCTCGTGGTGGCCGAGATGGTGCCGGAGATAGCCCAACAGATGGAGTGCATCGGGATGGTTGGGTTGCATTCGAAGCACCTGTCGGTACAGGGCCTCGGCCTCCTGCCATTGACCCGCCTGATGATGTTTCAGCCCGTTCTGGAGGAGCGCGGACGACGGATTGACCGCATGGCGTCGTGGCGCAGTCACTTGGGGTTTTTTCGGATGCATGGTGCGCACCTGACCGTTCTTTAGTGGGTGGTGATGATTCGGGTCGCCTGCATACGGTTATTGCGACCCTCTGGCCCGGATCTCCCGCCACCACTGTTCGTTATCCAGGTACCAGGCAATGGTCTTTCTGAGACCGGTCTCAAAGTGCTCTCTGGGCTGGTAGCCCAGGGTGCGGGCCATTTTGGTGGCATCGATGGCATAACGACGGTCGTGACCCAGTCGATCCTGAACAAAGGTGATCAGGCGGTCGGCACTCTGACCGGTGGCGGGGGGGGCGTTTGGATAGCGTCGCGCGAGGGTTGGTGTGCGGGCAAAGGCCTGATCCATCTCCCGGCAGATCAGGCGGACAATCTCAATGTTTTTCCATTCGTTATCGCCACCGATTTTGTAGACCTCTCCGGGGCGGCCCTGCTGGAGAATCAACTCGATGCCTCGGATATGGTCTTCCACATAGAGCCAGTCCCGCACGTTCAGGCCGTCTCCGTAAACGGGCAGGTTCTGGTTGTTGAGAATGTGGAGGATCAACAGGGGGATCAACTTTTCCGGGAACTGGTAGGGGCCATAATTATTGGAGCAATTGCTGATGGTGGTTTCCAGCCCATAGGTATGGTGGTAGGCGCGGACCAGATGATCGGAAGCCGCCTTGCTGGCCGAATAGGGGGAGTTGGGGGCGTAGGGGGTGGTCTCCGTGAAGGGGGGATCGTCTGGTCCGAGGGAACCGTACACCTCATCGGTGGAGATGTGGTGAAAGCGGTGTTTTTTGGCCCGTTTTTCGTCCAGCCAGACCGTTTTGGCCGCCTTCAGGAGGGCATGGGTGCCCAGTATGTTGGTCTCCAGGAAGGCGTCCGGTCCATGGATGGAGCGATCCACATGGGACTCGGCGGCAAAATGGACCAGGGTCTCCACCGCTTCCTCCCGCAACAGTCGGCAGACCAGATCATAGTGGCCGATATCGCCCTGGATGAATCGGAAGGCGGGACGAGGGGTCAGATCGGCCAGGTTGGCCCGGTTGCCGGCATAGGTCAGGGCATCCAGGACCACAACCCGATCCTGGGGATGATGATCCAACCAATAGCGGACAAAATGGGTGCCGATGAATCCCGCGCCGCCGGTGACCAGCAGATTAGCCATGTTTGCCTATCCGTTGCAACATGTTGCACAGGGCAACGCGCCAGTGGTCGGCGGTATGGCCCATGGCCTGCCAGGTCTCTGTCTTGTCCAAAACGCTGAAGGCCGGGCGGACGGCTGCCGTGGGATAGAGGGCGGTGGGGATGGGATGCAGGGCGACGGGGTGTTGCAACAGTCCCCGGATCAGCCCCTCTTCTTGAATGGCCTGTGCAAAATCATACCAACTGGCCACACCGGCATCGGTCCAGTGGTGGACTCCGGTCAAGCGCAACGTCAGCATGGTCCAGATGGCCGCTGCCAGCCCCTTGGCCCAGGTGGGGGTGCCGATCTGATCCGCCACAATTTCCAGGGAGGGGCGTTCCCGCATGAGCCGCAGCATGGTTTTGACAAAGTTCTGGCCAAAGGCGGAGTAGACCCAGGCGGTGCGGATAATCAGGGCCTCTTCGCCCAGGATCTCCTGTACCCGGCGTTCCCCCTCGCGTTTGCTGGCACCGTAGACCCCCAATGGATGGGGGAGGGCATCGGGACGATAGGGGGTGCTCTGCCGACCATCGAAGACAAAATCGGTGGAGAGATGAATCAGGCGTATCTGCTGTTCCTGGGCGATCCTGGCCAAGCGTTCCGGCCCGATGGCGTTGATGGCAAAGGCGGCCTCCGGCTCCTGTTCGGCCTGGTCTACGGCGGTATAGGCGGCGGTATTGATGATGGCCTCGGGTTGGACCTCCCGCATGGCCTGACGCAGGGCGAGATCGTCGGTAATATCCAGCATCTCGTGCCCCATGGCCGTCAACGTCATCCCGACGGGAGCCGTCTCCCGCAACTCCCGCCCCACCTGTCCATCGGCTCCCAGCAGCAGCACCCTCATGGATAACACTCCGCCTGACGAAAGGCAACGGCGGCACCATCCTTTGGGGAGAGGGCGGGGGGGAGACCGGGGAGCAGGGGCCAGTCGATACCGAGGTCGGGATCGTTCCACAGAATGGCCCGTTCATGGGCCGGGGCGTAAAAATCGGTACATTTGTAGGCGAACAGGGCGGCGGGACTGAGGACATAAAAGCCGTGGGCAAATCCGGGTGGAACCCACATCATGCGCTTGTTTTCCCAAGACAATCGCTCTCCCACCCACTGCCCGAAGGTGGGAGAATGGCGGCGCAGATCAACGGCGACATCAAAGACCTCGCCCGCCAACACCTGCACCAGTTTTCCCTGTGGCCTCTGGATTTGGTGGTGCAGTCCACGCAGGGTGCCTTGTATCGATTCGCTGAGGTTGTCCTGCACCATGCTGGCCTCTATGCCCGCTGCCGCAAAGGTTTCCAGTTGCCACGATTCCAGGAAGCAGCCCCGACTGTCACCAAATACTTTGGGCTGGATGACGACCACAGACGGGAGTCTGGTTGGGATGAATTGGAAAGGCATGTTGCCGATCATTCCTCGTTCAGAATGCGCAAAAGATAATCCCCGTAGCCACTTTTGCGCAGGGGATCCGCCAGGTTGGCCAGTTGTTCCGCCCCGATGAAGGCCATGCGATAGGCGATCTCTTCCGGGCAGGAAATTTTCAACCCTTGTCGTTCTTCCATGGCCCGGACAAAGCTGGTGGCATCGGCCAGAGAGGCGGGGGTGCCGGTATCCAGCCAGGCAATGCCCCGTCCCAGGCGTTCCACCCGCAGATCGCCACGGGCCAGATAGACCTTGTTGACGTCGGTAATTTCCAGTTCGCCCCGGGCCGAGGGTCGGATCCCCTCCGCGATGCCGACGACATCGTTATCGTAGAAATACAAGCCGGTGACGGCATAATGGGATCGGGGTGCGGCGGGTTTTTCTTCAATGTCCAACGCCTGTCCCGCCTTGTCGAAGGTGACGACCCCGTATCGTTCGGGATCCTTGACATAGTAGCCGAACACCGTGGCTCCCTGGAGACGTTCTGCCGCCTGTTGCAGGGTGCCGATCAGTCCTTTGCCGTAGAATATGTTGTCGCCGAGGATCAGGCAGACCGGATGGGTGCCGATGAACGGCTTGCCGAGCAAAAAGGCCTGTGCCAGTCCGGCCGGATGTTCCTGGACGACATAATGCAAGGCGATGCCCCACTGTGAACCGTCCCCCAGGAGTGTCTGATAGGAGGCCTGGTCCTTGGGTGTGGTAATGATCAGGATGTCCCGAATGCCCGCCATCATCAACACGGTCAGTGGGTAGTAGACCATGGGCTTGTCGTAAATGGGCAGCAGTTGCTTGCTGACGGCCGTGGTGAGCGGGTAGAGTCGGGTTCCAGAACCTCCGGCCAGGATAATTCCTTTATATTTCATTCTTTTTTCTCGGTGCTGGATCGTCGCGGGAGGGAAAAAGTCCCCGTTCCCTGAGGGTTTTAGTGTCTCTACCCACCTCCCTTCAGACTACCTTTTCGGGTATCATTTGTACAGTTTAATTTCGGTGACCCGACGGGTTTGGCTCTTTTTTTCGACTTTCAATACGAGCTGGCCGGTGGTATTCCCTTGTGCCCTTTCTGGATGGCGGGTGTGGAATGGGCAGGAGAAACTCGGTTGTGTGCAGCGCGTATTGGCCCTGTTCGGAGAGTGGCATCCTGTTTGCTTGTTCTTTGCATCAGAGGGATTGAACGGGTCGGTTCATGCCTTGGATGGAGGCAGGGGGATATTTGTTCCCGCTTCGATAATGGTGTACATCGGTTCGATAACCCATTTTTCGCTTGACATTGGCATGGTGTATGTGGCAAAGTTCACCTAATCGGAAAATTTTGAGTCACGGGAAGGGGGCCAGGGATGGGTGCCTGCTGTGCCTTTGTGCGTGTTTTTGTCGGTTCTGATGGGCGTTTGAGCTGATTCGCCTGACCCAGAACGGGGGGATTTTTTTTCCGGTTACCGATAGATTGTTCTTCAGGGTTGGTCGTTTTTTGCCGACCAACTCTTTTAGGATCGGGCGTAGTCCCTGCCAAGTGAGCAGGGAGGGAGTTCAGAGACGGGTGTGTGTTTTGTCGTGCTTCCTTTCGGGGGG
>CAIWLA010000573.1 GCA_903913345.1 uncultured Magnetococcales bacterium
AGAGGCGAACCGATCAACCGATCATCACCCATCCGAAGCGGACGGTTCCAACCTGTTCACGCGCCTGATCAACTCGCTCAGGAAAGAGCCAGCGACCGACCAGACATCAACCCACCTGCAACCCGATGAGGCAACCCGGATGGGTCCGCTGCACGGGGCACAATCCCGATCTCCTGAACCAGGGCACCTGCAATGGACGCGAAAACTCCACGCCCAGAAACCGGACACCCCATCCGTTGGGCCACTCCAAATGGTTGATCTCCCAGGAGAGATCCTTGACCTTTCCATGACCAGAAGAATATCATCCTCCCCAGGTGGATTTTAACAGGAGGGTAATGTATGGGTCGGAAACTCCCTTATTGGTTTGTTGTGATGACGGCTGTTGTGCTGTTGGCTGCGTCCGCCCTGCTTTGGAAACGGTTTTCTGCTACATCGAACGGCCCCCTATTCCCGGCGGAACTCTCTGGAATTGTCCTGCCCGGTCCAAGGCCATTGCAACCGTTTACCCTGTCTGATCAAGAGGATCGGCCTTTCACCCTGGCCCATTTTCAGGGACATTGGACCTTTCTGTTTTTTGGCTATACCCATTGCCCGGACATTTGCCCAATGGCCATGGGCATACTGGGAGAGGTGTTCAACCGTTTGCAGAAATCTTCCCCCCCTGATCTGGTCGGGACCGAGGTCGCCTTTGTCACGGTGGATCCCAAACACGACACCCCAACGGTCCTCAAGTCGTATGTGGCCTATTTCAATCCCGGTTTCAAAGGCTTGACCGGAACGGAAGAGCAGATCAATGCCTTGACCAGACAGGTGGGGGCCGCCTATTTTGCAACCTCTCCCCCCCAGGATTCCGTCGAGAAAGGGCCATCATCCCCCTCATCCCGTTCAGAGGTCAGTGGTATCAGCCATACCAGTGCCTTTTTCCTGATCGATCCCCTGGGACGCCTGGTGGCCCTTTTCCCGGAATACAACAATACGGATCTGATTGTGAAAGAATACACCAAAATTCGGCAATTTGTGCGCCTCCGAAACATCTATGCCGAACCGGAATACAACCGTTAAGAGGTGCCTTCGTTCCATCGTCGTTTTACATTGTCACAAATGGAGTTATTGTCATGCTCAATCGCTTCAAGACACTACTGGACACCGTGCGCAAACCAACCACGCAGGAGTCAACCGACGATCAGACAAACCAGGCTGAAGACGATGACCGCACCTTGATCGCTTCTGCCCGGATGCCCTCGATTGCTCCATTGAGTGAGGGACCGCCCATTGCACCAGTCTCCTCCATCCCGCTCCCGTCCGTTACGGCTTCCCGTGCGAAACTGGTGGATTGTCGAGGTTCCCATGGCCTTGGAGAATTTCCCCTGACCAGTGCGGTCACCATGATCAGCCGCAAGAACGAGTGGGGAATGTCCAACCTCACCCCTTTGCTGATTGATGATCCCGGCATCAGTCGCAACCATGCGGTGATTGAACTGCGCGATTCCCACTACTGGCTGCGCGATCTGGGCAGCGCGAACGGGACCTATCTCAATCATGTCGCGGTAAAAGAGGCAGTATTGTTGAAACATGGGGATCAGATCCGATTTCATGAATACGATTTTTCTTTTCTGTGCCAGCCCGGATAACCAGTGCGGCCATCCAGGCTTGCGCCCCCGATTTGCATCGCTCGTACCCCTCTCCGGTGACGAGAAAAAACTTGCTCCGGTGTGCCGGTTGCACTATCATCCCCCCAGTGTGAAAGATGCGCACCCCCTGACGACAATCATACCCCGTTCTGGCCAATGATCCCGTGTTGACAAACTGTTTTGACTGTACACATTTTTCAGCAACCCCACCGGTAGAAACCGGTATTCCGTTTATCCGCTGGCGTTTTTTGTGGTGCGACTGCTACAGCGTACCATTCCACGGTTTTGCCTCCTTCCATTATGTGTGCTGCCAGGAATTCAAAGACAAAACAGCCTCTGCTCAACCATCGGCTGGGGACGAGAAAAAAACAAAGTAATCCATGTCAGTCTTTTGAATATGTTCGCTCAGCCAGGATCCCAGGAGCGGCAACAGATCGATGGCAATTTCCGGGTCGGGATGACGCAGGAACCGGCGGCGCAAATCGACCACTTGTTTGGTAAATTCCTGGTGAATCCTCCGGTGCCGCTCGATGTGGGGATAATTTCCCGCCTCCATGTAGGTTTCTTCTCTCTGAAAGTGACGCGCCGTATAGTTGTACAGTTCTTCCAGGACAAAATCCATCATGATGGCATCCAGCCGCTCACGGGCCAACCCCAGATGATTGATCAGATCGATCAGGATGCGGTGGTCCTTGTCCATCTCCCCATCTCCCACGCTCATGGCGGGAAACCAGTGTACCAGACAGTGGAGCTGCCGCCAGTCCAGAACCCGATGGAGGGTACGGACCACCTCCGGGTCAAACAGGCGTCCTGCATTCTCATCGATGAAGGCAAGGGCTTGCAGGTCGGTCCAGGGTTCCTTGTAGGGTCGCCAGGAGATCAGGGCATCAAAGACATCGGCCACGGCGACAATCCGGGCTTCCAGGGGAATGGCCTCGCCCTGGATGCCATGGGGATATCCGCCACCGGCATATTGTTCGTGGTGGGAGAGGGTGATGGCGGCGGCTATGGCAAAATAGGCCGAATCCTCTTGCAAATCCTGAATCTTTCTGACCATGCGAAAACCGGCCAGGGAGTGGTTTTGCATGATCGCCCGCTCTTCCGGTGTCAATCGTCCCGGTTTGTGGAGTATGGCATCGGGAACGGCCACTTTTCCGACATCGTGCAACATGCTGGCATACCCCACCTGGGCCAAAAAGGTGGCGTCCAGACGATGGGAAAAGCAGCCCCGTTCTTTTAAATCCCAGGCCATGCCATGGGTCAGACGGGAGACCCGGAGCACATGTTCGCCGGTATTGTTGTCCCGGTTTTCTGCAATGTCGGCGAGGGATTTGACCATATTGTTGTTGGCGCGCCGAATATTGATCGCGGTCTGATGGAAGGCCGTCACATCGGTCACCGTCAGGACATACCCGCCGCTGGCCATGGGACGACCGATCAGTTGCAACCAGTGATCCGTATGGAAGTAAATTTCCACCCAATGTTCAGAGTGGGCCAACATGGGGGCGATTTGGGTGCGAAACAGGGTGGCCTGGGGGCCTTTCCAACCGGGTTGTTCCGGCAATTGGGAGAGAAAGCGATCAAACGGCTCACCCTGGGCCGCCGAGCGGACGCAACCCGTCCATGCAAAAAAGCGATCATTGACAAAGGCAATCAACCCGTCCGCACCCACCAACAGGATGCCCCGTCCGGTGGTTTGCGCCAGGTATTCCTGCATCAACGAAGAGGTCTCATTCATCATGACTCGTCCAATGGCAATAAAGATTCGACCCGTCAAAAGGGGGTCTGTGAGGCTGAAACGTCCCAATGGCGGCCAGTCAAAACCGATTAGGGGTGTTTTGTCAAGCAAAAAATGGCTTGGACGGTCATGAGGATATTATTTTGTTTGATATTTGTCAATGAAAAAACCGGATCTGATCGGGAATTCCATCGTTCCCATTTTACGGAGATGGTGCGATAATGATGGAGATTGATGGGTTTTTCTGGAGGAGAAAGGCA
>CAIWLA010000574.1 GCA_903913345.1 uncultured Magnetococcales bacterium
ATATTCTGATGCAACCTACTTACCCTTATCATACGACTCATAAGTTGAATTTAATAATTGGCGGTAATCTTCTGTCTTTTGTGCCGATGGAAGAAATCTGTATGTGTTGTTGTGCCAAGACCTGATAAAGCAAAAAATGGCGCGAACAAGTGCAAAGGCAGACAAAACAACAAGACAAACAAAGAGTATCGCAGCATCGGAAAAACCACGATGCCCATAATTTTGAACCAGAAAAGCGAGGACACCGATCAACGAAATAATAAGCGTAAGCGGTGTTTGCAGTCGTGCGCTCAATTTTTCACGGGTATCAATTTCATGAAAATAGAGCTTTTCATAGAATTGAAAAAGATCCTTGTCTTCCATTGTGACCACATCCCACAGGTTCAAGACATCAGACCAAGACAGTCCAAACCGCTACACATCCAAATTGACCACATTCAAGGCATTTTCCTGGATAAAATCCCGTCTCGGCTCCACCGCATCCCCCATGAGCGTCGTAAAGACCAGATCGGCCTCGATGGCATCCTCCACCCGCACCTTCATGAGGGTCCGCTTTGCCGGATCCATGGTGGTCTCCCACAACTGCTCCGGGTTCATCTCACCCAACCCCTTGTAGCGTTGAATGGTCTGCCCCTTGCGCCCCTCTGCCATGACCCAGGCGACCAACGCCTCCATCCCCGCGATGGTGATCTCCCGGCTCCCCTTGCGCAAGACGGGCTTCGCCCCCAACCGGTCCCGTACCCGCCCCACCCGCTCCACCATCTCCCGATATTCGGGGGAACGGGTCAAACGGGTATCCAGAATGGTCCGATTGGGCACCCCGTGAATGGTGCGAATGACATGAATCGCCTCGGCCCCCACCTCCGCATCGTGGACCACCAGGAGTTGCAACCGCTCGGCCTCCCCCTTGGCCTGGGTGAGAAGCTCCCGCAGACGATCCCCCGCCTCATTGGCCCGATCGCTCTCCTCCAAGGTCTCCGAGGTGATCCCCACCCCCTCGGTGGCCAACGCCAGGACCAGACGGTCATAATGACGCGCCATACGGTTGAGAAGGGTGACATAACGCTGGCACTCCCGCACCATGTTGGTCAGAACCAGACTGCCCGCATCGGGCGTCGCCGCCACACCCTCCCCCTGCACCGTCACCCCCTCCAGACCATTGACCATCAGCAATTCGTTCAACGCCTCCTCATCCTTGAGATAATGGACCATCTTGCCCCGCATCATCCGATACAGCGGCGGCTGGGCGATAAACAGATGACCACGGGAGACAATATCGGGAAACTGCCGATAGAAAAAGGTCAGCAACAAGGTGCGAATGTGGGCACCATCCACATCGGCATCGGTCATGATGATGATATGATGATAACGCAATTTGTTGATGTCATACTCTTCGCTGCCGATGCCGGTCCCCAGGGCCGTGATCAGGGTGCCCACCTCCGCCGAAGAGATCATTTTGTCAAAACGGGCCTTCTCCACATTGAGAATTTTACCCTTGAGGGGCAATACCGCCTGGTTTTTGCGATTGCGCGCCTGCTTGGCGGAACCGCCCGCCGAATCCCCTTCCACCAGATAGAGTTCACAGACGCTGGGATCCTTCTCCTGGCAGTCGGCCAGCTTGCCCGGCAACGAGGAGATGTCCAGGGCACTCTTCCGTCGCGTCAGATCACGGGCCTTGCGCGCCGCCTCGCGGGCCGTGGCCGCCTCCAGCGTCTTGGCCGCAATCTGTTTGGCATGTTGCGGATTTTCTTCAAAATAGGTGGCCAACTGGTCGGCGACAATCGACTCCACAGCCGCACGCACCTCGGAGGAGACCAGCTTTTCCTTGGTCTGCGAGGAAAATTTGGGATCGGGCAGCTTGACCGAAACCACCGCCGTCAACCCCTCGCGGCAATCCTCACCGGCCATGACCACTTTTTCTTTCTTGGCCGACTGGGAGGCCGCCAGATAATTGTTGAGGGTGCGGGTCAGCGCGGCCCGAAAACCGGCCAGATGAGTCCCCCCATCCCGCTGCGGAATATTGTTGGTATAGCAAAAGACATTTTCCTGATACGAATCATTCCACTGCATGGCGACATCGAGATGGACCAGACCCTTGTCATCGGTAAAACAGATGGGCGGCGCGTGCAACGGCGTGCGCGCCCGGTTCAAATGTTCGACAAAAGAGCGAATCCCCCCCTCATAGTGAAAATGGTGGTTTTTGCCGGTCACATCCTCATGGATATAAATCTGCACCCCATTATTCAGAAAGGAGAGTTCCCGCAACCGCTGCGACAGAATATCGAATGAATATTCGGTCGCGGTAAAAACCGCCCGACTGGGCAAAAAGGTGATCTCCGTACCGGTCGCGGCGGTATCGCCGGTGATGCGAATGGGGGTCACAGGGTTGCCATCCCGATACTCCTGGGTCCAGACATGACCATCGCGGCGCACCGTCAGCAACAGGCGTTCCGACAGGGCATTCACCACCGACACCCCCACCCCGTGCAGACCACCGGAGACTTTGTAGGAGTTTTGATTAAACTTGCCACCGGCATGGAGGACCGTCATGACCACTTCCGCCGCCGATTTGCCCTCCTCCTCATGCAATTCGGTGGGAATGCCCCGCCCATTGTCGCAGACGGTGACCGAACCATCGCTGTGCAGGGTGACATCGATGCGATTGCAATAACCCGCCAGGGTTTCATCGATGGCATTGTCCACCACCTCAAAGACCATGTGGTGCAGCCCGGAACCGTCATCGGTATCGCCAATATACATGCCGGGACGCTTGCGCACCGCGTCCAACCCCTTGAGCACCTCAATACTGCCCGCCCCATAGGTGTCGGTCCCGTTGCCTTTGTTCGTCTCGTGGTCTGGCTTGTTCATCTGTCTGTCTCCGCGTTACCGTAAGGATGTGAAGTCACACGATAGGCCCACCGTCGCCATTTGTCAATTGACCGACCCGCAACGACCGCCACATTTCCCCCACCGTTGCTCCAACATCGGTTGACTTTGGCCCAGATCTTGGCGTACACCTCGGCGGGGGAAATCACCCGCAATGGGTTGGCACGGGAGGAAGACAACGATGGATACAACCGATCAACAAAGCGGCCATAAAAAAGTTCTCAACGTTGGCGGCAACAATAAAGCCATCCCCTTGCCCCCCCATTTTCAGGGATGGGAACACCTCTTGCTGGATATTGACCCCCGTGGAAATCCCGACATCGTCTGTGATGCCCGCACGCTGACCACTCTGCCACCGGGCCAGTTTGATGCCGTCTACTGTTCACACAATCTGGAACATTATTATGCTCATGACGCCGCCCTGGTTCTGAAGGGATTTTTGCACGTCCTGAAAGACGATGGCTTCGCCCACATTCGGGTGCCCGACATCGGACAGGTCATGCAGATGGTCGTGAGTCGCGGACTGGATATCGACGACATTTTGTACCAATCCGGTGCAGGGCCGATCACCGTTCGGGACGTGATTTATGGCTATGGTGTGCAAATTGAACGCAGCGGAGCGGAATTTTTTGCCCACAAAACGGGCTTCACCCCGAAATCCTTATCTCTTTTGATTGCCAGACAGGGATTTCCCCACATCTGGGCGCGCGCCAATATTCTGGAGGTGGAGGTGTTCGCCTTCAAGGGCGAGGTGGGAGAGTGTGCAGCCGATCTGAGCAACTTTTCCTGTGTGCTGTAACTCAAAAAAAAGACCCCCACCTCCGGCACAAAACCACCGCACCAGAGGCAGGGGCCAAAAAACCCCTAAAATCACACAGAAAAACCGAATATCACTTCCTGCCCAACGCCTTGGAAAAGACCGCAGGAAAATCCGCACCCTCCCCCTCCGTCTGGCGACGGCTCTCCGGGGTGGAACGACCCGCCGACTGGCTGCGCACACCGCGCACCCCCGCACTCGGCTCCACCACCTGGCGCGGCACCGGTTTTCCAACCTGGTGATAAAAATAGACCAATTCGGGACAGCTAATGCTCAACATGGCTTCCACCGCTTGCTGGCGTTCATATCATCCTCTGAATCATTGATCGGCTATTCCCGCCAGCAAGTCAAGCACTTTTTTTTGTGCAGTGCACAAATCTTTTTTGGGCTACCCCTTCTTGTTTAATACCACCCGCGCGATATGGCTGGGCACCTCCTGGTAACCGATCACCCGCATGGTATACAAACCCCGCCCGGATGTGATGGCATTGAGAACATTACCATAATCCAACACCTCAGCCATGGGGGTCTCTGCCAGGACAATCTGGTTGTTCACCTTGGGCGTCACCCCCGTAATCCGGCCACGGCGGCTGTTCAGGTCGCCGATCACATCCCCCAGCACATCATCGGGGACGGTAATCTCCATGGCCATGATCGGCTCCAGCAACACCGCTCCCCCCTCCTCCATGGCCTTGCGGAAGCCGATCCCCCCGGCGGCCCGAAAGGCATTGTCCGAAGAGTCCACAGGATGAAAAGAGCCATCCACCAGGGCCACCTTGAAATCCACCACCGGATAACCACCCAGAATCCCCTTGCCCAACTCCTCCTGGATCCCCTTTTCCACCGATGGAATATACTGCCGGGGAATGGCCCCCCCCACAATATGGTCTTCAAATTGATAACCGCCGCCCCGTGGCAGTGGCTCCACCTCCAACCAGCAATCGCCAAACTGGCCGCGCCCGCCACTCTGCTTTTTCAACCGCCCCTGGACCCGTACCGGACGACTGATGGTCTCCCGATAGGGCACCTGTTGCGCCTTCAAGGTGGCCACCACCCCGAATTTGCGCTTCAGGCGATCCAGGGTCACCCGCAGGTGGGTCTGACCCATCCCCGCCAGAATCATTTCGTGGGTCTCCGCATTACGGAAAAAGTGGAGCGTGGGATCCTCTTCGGTCAGTTTGCCGAGTCCCGCCGCCACCCGGTCTTCCTGTTGCGCCTCCACCTCGACGGCAAAACTCAAGGTGGGTTCCAGAAAACGGACCCGCTGATACTGGATGGGTTGATCCATGGCACACAACGTATCACCGCTGCGGGTCTCTTCCAGCTTGGCAATGGCACCAATCTCACCCGCCTGCAACCGGTTGACGGTACGCATCTCCTTGCCCTGCATCCGAAACAGCCGCCCACCCCGCTCCTTGCTCTTCCGGTCGCTGTTGTAAAAGGGTTGATCGGTCTCGATGGCACCGGAAAAAACCCGCACGATCGACAATTTGCCCGCAAACGGATCAATCGTGGTCTTGAATACCATGGCCGAGAAAGGGTCGGTCACCGAGGGGGAACGGGCCACCGCACGACCGGGTTGATGGGGATCCTCGCCAACCAGCGGCTTGATGACCGCCTTTTCCACAGGATTGGGCAAATAGTGGACAATGCCGTTGGCCAAGGCACGCACCCCAATGTTGGCCAACCCGGAACCGCAAAAGACCAAAAAGAGCCGCCGCTCATGGACGGCCTTGCGCAGACCTGCATGGATGGTCGCCTCATCCGGCTCTTCACCCTCTTCCAGATATCTTTCCAGCAACGCATCATCGGCCTCCACCACCTTTTCCAGCAATTGGGTACGGTAGTGCAGGGCATCGGCCCGCACCGATTCCGGGAAATCAATCTGGGTGAATTGGCCATTCCGGGCCGACCAGGCCGTCATGGGAATCAGGTCAATAATGCCCGAAAAATCCTCGCCCATCCCGATGGGAATGGTCAGCGGGAGGGCCGTCACCCGCAGCGTCTGCTCGATATCCCCCAGAACCCGGATAAAATCGGTGCGGGGCAGATCCATTTTGTTGATAAAACCGATCACCACCACCCGCGCCTCCTCGGCCATCTCCCAGAGGCGAACGTTTTCCGGCTTGACGCCCAACTGCCCGGAAACAATCATCACGGCCCCACCCACCACCTGCATCACGCTCCGCGTGGACTCCAAAAAGTCCACATAGCCGGGGGTATCCACCAGGTTGAACCAGTGGTTGCGCCAGGTACAATAGCCTACATGGGGGGTGATGGTGATGCCCCGTTCCATCTCTTCCGCTTCGGTGCTCATCACGGCCGTCCCCATCCCCACTTCACCCCGACGGTCGATGGCCTGACCGTTAAACAACAGGGCCTCGGCCAACGTGGTCTTGCCCCCTCCCCCGTGGGCCAGCAGGACGACATTGCGAATATTCAGAATATCCAGTGCTTCGGTAGACATGGCCAATGCTCCCTGTTTGTCGTTCAATGAATACCAACATCGGAAATGTGCCTTCGTTTTTCAGATTTTTTTCACCCCGGTCGCTGCCAATCCACCTCCGCCAGGGGGAAGACCGGCCCATCGACACAGACCCGCCGGTAGTATCCCGCCCCGCCATCGCGCATCCAGGCCACGCACCCCACACAGGCCCCAAAACCGCAGGCCATGCGCGCCTCCAACGAGGCCTCCCCCCGCAGGCTGAAACGATCCGCCACCTGGGCCAACGCCGCCATCATCGGCCACGGACCACACGTATAGAGCAACACCTTCCCCCGCTCCTCCGGGGTCAACGACTGTACATATTCCGCCGCCAATGCCACCACCGTGCCCTGAAAAAACCCCTCACGGGGCGTCATGGCAGAGAGACGACTGACGATTCCCTGGGCCTGCCAATGGCAGACGGCCAACCCCTCCGCCAACCCGGCTCGACCGGGATCGACGGCAACCGGGAAAGGCGACTCGGCTTCCAGCCCCCACAACACCGTCACCGGAACACCCTGGGCCACCAATCGCCGCGCCAAAAAATCCAGCGGTGCCACCCCCACCCCACCCGCCACCAACACCGCCCTCGTCCCGGTCGGCGGACGGGTGAAAGGACGGCCAATGGGACCGAGCAAAGGAGTCACAAATCCCGGCTGCCAGGTGGCCATGCGCCGGGTTCCCTCTCCCACCACCCGATAGAGCAGGTCGATGGTTTGCGCCTCCGGGTGGCTGTTCAGGATGGAAAAGGGGCGGGGCAGCGTCAGATCGGTTCCACAGGTCAGATGGACAAATTGACCCGGCTGGGCCATCGCCAGACCAGGGACATGCAGACGCAACAACCCAAGAGAATCGGTCCGTTGCCCGTTGTCCATCACCCGACCGGAGAGGTACTGGCTATTCATGGGCACTCCCGGCCCGCCAACCCCCTTCAATCCTGACCATCCCGATACACCTCTTTCCCGGCCACCAGGGTCTGTTTGACCCGCCCCTTGACCCGCCGTCCATGAAAACAGGTGTTTTTGCTCTTGCTGTGCAACCGCCGGGCATCCACGGTCCAGGACTCTTCGGGATCAAACAGGACGATATCGGCCGCCTGCCCCACCCCCAGCGTACCATGGGGAAGGCCCAACAACCGCGCCGGGTGGACCGTCATGGCAGCGAGGCAAGCGGTCAGGCTCATCACCCCATCCCGCACCAGTTCCAGACTGACCGGCAACATCGTCTCCAACCCGACCACCCCATTGGCGGCATGACAAAATTCCACCCGTTTGCTCTCTTCCTCATGGGGGGCATGGTCGGTGGCAATGATGGTGATGATGCCCTGGGCCAACCCCTCCAGCAGGGCGGCCCGATCCACCCCACCACGCAACGGTGGCGACATCTTGGCATCGGTATCATAGCCCAGGACCGCCTCGTCGGTGAGGGAAAAATGGTGGGGCGTCACCTCACAACTGACCGACAAGGAACGACTCCTGGCCTGGGCAATCGCCTGAACGGCCTCCCGCGTGGAAACGTGCGCCAGATGATACCGTCCGCCGGTCAGGGCCACCAGCCGCAGATCCCGATCCACCATGATCGATTCCGCCGCCCCCGGAATGCCGGGCAATCCCAACCGGCTGGCCACCAGCCCTTCATTCATGCAGCCATTGCCCGCCAGACTCGGCTCCTCGGCATGTTGGATGATCAACGCCCCAAACATGCGGGCATATTCCAGGGCACGACGCATCACCCCACTGTCGGTCACGGGCCGGCCATCGTCCGAAAAGGCGACACAACCCGCCCGCTGCAACAACCCCATTTCGGTCAACATTTGCCCCTGCAACCCCCTGGTGATCGCCCCGACCGGAAAAACCCGCACCCGCCCGGTGCGCCTGGCCCGTTCCAGGACATAGCCTACCACGCTCAGGTCATCGATGACCGGTTGGGTGTTGGGCATACAGGCGACCGAGGTGACACCGCCCGCCGCCGCCGCCCGCGTACCACTGGCTATATCCTCCTTGTATTCCTGGCCGGGTTCCCGCAGATGGACGTGCATGTCCACCAACCCCGGTGCCACCACCAGACCATCGGCATCCATCATGCGGCACTCCGACGGAAGGTCCAGCCGCCGACCCACCGCCTGAATCACCCCATCCACCACCAACAGATCGGCGATCTCATCCCGACCATGGGCCGGATCCACCACCCGACCTCCCCGTATCAACAGGGTTATCGACTCAGACGGATTGTTCATCTCACCTCCGTACCCCGGCACCACACAAGAGATACAAGACGGCCATGCGCACGGCCAGACCGTTGGCCACCTGCTCCAGAATGACCGATCGCTCTGGATCATCGGCCACCTCCGAGGCAATCTCCACCCCCCGATTGATCGGTCCAGGGTGCATGACGATGGCACGGGGATCGGCCTGTCGCAACCGGGCTTGGGTCAAACCCCAGAATTCGGCATATTCCCGCACACTGGGCAGATAGGGCGAGTTCATCCGTTCATTTTGCAGACGTAACATCATGACCACCTGGGCACCCGCCAACCCCTCCTCCAGACGATGGTGGACCGTCACCCCGAAGGCCTCTTCGGCCTGGGCGGGCATCAGGGTGGACGGCCCCACAAACCGCACCTCGGCACCCAGCGTCTTGAGGCCAATCGCGTTGGAACGGGCCACCCGCGAATGCAATACATCCCCGCAAATGGCCACCACCAGACCCGCAAACGACTCCTGCCCCAACAGCGGCAGATGATCCTGGATGGTCAATAGATCCAACAGACCCTGGGTGGGATGTTCGTGACGACCATCCCCGGCATTGACCAGGGCGGCATCCAGATGGCGCGCCAAAAATTCCAACACCCCCGACTCCGGGTGGCGAATCACCACCACATCCGGGTTCATGGCCTGGAGATTGGACAGGGTATCCAGCAAGGTCTCCCCCTTCTTGACCGAACTGGAGGCCACGGACATGTTCACCACATCCGCCGACATGCGCTTGCCCGCCAGTTCAAAGGAGGTTCGGGTTCGGGTGGAATTTTCAAAAAAGAGGTTGATGACCGTCTTGCCACGCAAGGTCGGCACCTTTTTGATCTCCCGGCGGTTGACCTCACGCAGGGAAACAGCGGTATCCAACAAGGTATCCATCTCTTCCGAGGTCAAACCAGCCATGCCCAGAAGATGTTTGCGCGTCCAGAGATTGCCTGTCGCTCTCATTGCGAGGCCTCGTCCATTTTGGGGTTATAGGGTGTCTGTTCGGCTGTCGAGATCCACCATCACTCCCTGAGCTTACGCCGCACCACGTGCATATGGTCCCCCTCATCCAGCAACTTGATAAATTCTCCGGCGGCAGACTGCACCACCAGGCCGACATGGTGGGGTTGAATGGGCAACTGTCGCCCTCCCCGATCCACCAGCACCAGCAGGTCCACACTCTCCGGGCGACCATAGTCGAACAGGGCGTTCATGGCCGCCCGGATGGTCCGTCCGGTAAACAACACATCATCCACCAGAATGACCCGCTTGTCGTCAATATCCATCTGCAGATCGGTCTCCCCCACCACCGGGTTGGGTCCGATGGTATCCAGATCATCCCGGTAAAAGGTGATATCCAGAAAACCGATCGGTATCGCCTTCTCCAACCGTTGACACAACCGCTCCCACAACCGCTCTGCCACCCGCGCACCCCCCCGGCGAATGCCGACCACCACCCATCCAGACGGAGGATGGGTGGGGAAAAGGGCCATCCGCTCGGCATGAAGACGGGCAGCCAGGCCGTCGATCAACGCCAGGGTCTCCGGGGGGGAGAGCAATAATTCATCATCAAATGGGGGAGGGATGGTCTGCAACCGACTGTCTCCTTTGCTGGATTTTTTACTTTGGTTCGGAGCTTCGCCCGACCCCATCGGGGCTTCTCACGGACCCCACCAGGGGCTTCGCCCCTGGACCCCACCAGGGGGATAATCCCCCTGGACCCGTAATAATTAAAAAGATTTGAAACGCTCAATGCCGACGCAACTCCCGCGCGGTGGCTGGCCAGCCCTGCTCCTCCAACAATCGGGCCGCCGCCAGACGGGGATCCTCAGGCAAATACCGGTTCTCCTCCGGCTTGAGATTGGGCGTCACCACCAAACTGAGCCACTCCACCAGGGCACGATCCGAGGCACCCTCTGTCACCCACTCCCGCGCCTGATGAAACGCCAGGGCACGCTGCACATCCCGCGTCTGGGGCAAGGCCACCGCCAATTGATCCCGCAGACGCACCATCGGCTCATGCCTGCCCTGGGCAGTCAACAAAAACAATGCCTTGATCGCTCTGGATTTCAGGCCATCCGACCAGTTCGTCACCTTGGCCAGACGATCCAGAACGGCGGTTATCAACCCCGCCCCCGACTCGGGACACGAGGCCAGCAACAACAACCGTTGCCCATCGGCCTCCCCACTCGTCAACCCTTCCAGCCATTGCCAGGCCTGTTCCCGATCTCCCCGGACCCGCTCATATTCGGCATAGACCACCCGATAGGCCTCCGGAACGGAGCCAGACCACAACCCCTCCGGCTGCAATATGCCCCCCTCCTCCAACAACCCCAACCCCTCTTCTGCCTCCTGACGGAGCAATGCCTCCAACGCCACCAACCGCTGTGCCTCCCCGCTGCCCTGAGCGGATTTCCCGACCGGACGCAACAAGGCGTTCAATCCGTTCATCCGTTGCTCCGCCGAGCGACGAACCGCTTCCGTCAGTTGCCGGTGGTCGCCATTGAGGGTACCGGGATCGTGGCCGGCCAGCCATTCGCGCAGCAGACGGGTATGCAGACGCAACAAACGGGGCAATGGACCCTCCTGCCGCAAACCGCTCTCCACCCAGGCGATGGCCGTGTTCCAATGGTGCTGGCGGGCCTCCCAGTTGGCCAGGGCCATCCACCGTGCCCGCCTCGGCAACGGATCGGTCGGCACGGCCATCTGGGCCAGTTGCACCATCCACTCATTCTCCTCCTGAGGCATCCCCTTGCGCCGGGCCAGATCCGCCAACCCCACCGACAACAAAGGATCCGGATTGGGCCGATCGGGATCCTGCTCATAAAGATGCAGTTGCAACTCCGCCTCCTCCAGACCATTCTGCTCCAGGGCACACAACCCGATCCCCAGTTGGGCCTGGAACCGTTTGGGATGCTGGGGATGGGCCATCAGAAAGGCCCCATAGAGACGACGGGCCTCCTCGCAATGGCCACTCTCCTGCTGACTGGCCGCCAGGAGCAAAACCAGATCGGGATAAGCGGTCTGGGCCTCCTCTGGTATCTGCCGCAAAAAGAGCTGAACCGCGTCAAACTGCTCCAGCACCAACAGGGCCTCGGCCTTCAGACGCAACCAATCCGCCGCCGCCAGGGGTGCCCCTCCCCGACTGAGTGCCTCATTGGCCACCCGCAACACCAGGCGGGGATCCCCCCCGGCCAACAGACGCCGCGCCAAACCCACCGACAACAGCGGCTGACCGCCCACCGGATCCTCCCCGGTCAACGACTCTTCATGCACCATCTCCGGCGGGGCCGCCCTGGCCATGATGGGCAGTGCCAGCAGCCACAACGCAGTCGCCATCCGTAGAGGTTTCGACAACCGCCTGCTCTGTCCCATGCGTCGACCATTATCCGTAGAGAAGGGAAACCCCATCATGACCACCATCACCTTTGATACACTTCAAGAATGGGACAAAACCCTCAGGATCTTTATTCTACTGTGCCACAGAGGCCGGGCGCAGGGCACCCATGAGCGGGGGCTTCAACGCCCCAAAATCCCCCTGAAGGCGCACCGGCAACACCAACCGTTGCCGGG
The DNA here is from genome assembly GCA_903913345.1 of uncultured Magnetococcales bacterium. GTDB lineage: Bacteria > Pseudomonadota > Magnetococcia > Magnetococcales > Magnetaquicoccaceae > Magnetaquicoccus. The sequence goes on from CAIWLA010000574.1 coordinate 12,002, forward strand.
AAGGGTCCAGACCACCCGGCAAGGCCGCCATCCCATCCACCTCCAGGGTATAGTCCACCGAACGCTGCGTCAGATCCACCGAACCCTTGCCCGTCGCCTGCCAGAGGGCCGACAGCATTCGAAAATCCTGATTGTCCACCACACCGCCGGTGATTTGACCGGTGGCCGTGAGCTGCGTAAAGGAGGTCGTTCCCCGTTTGTCGGTCCCGGCCTTTTCCACCCCGGACGACACCGATCGCGCCTCCTGGCTGGCGGCATACCCCTCCCGGAACCGCTCGGCCAGATCCATCCCCTGAATGGTGCCGTCATGGATCATCAAGGCCACCGTGCCGTGGCGATTTTTCCACAGGGTATCGGGATTTCGCCCCTGACTGCTGAGATGGACCACCCCATTGACCCGACCGGTCAGCCATCGGCCATCGGCCACCAGATGCAACAGCGGTTCAATCTGTATATCCGTCGCGGATTTATCCACCGTCAGCACCGGCTCGTCCCCCCGATCATCCCATTGCAGGCGCGTCTCCAGGGTTCCTTCATGGATCGTCATCCGATACGGCTGCCATTGCAGTATGCGATCCTGAACCCCCACGATCAGGGAGAGATCGGTGGCGCGACCAGAGGCCGTCTGCACCTCGCCAAGGGACAAATGGCCCTGGAGATCCAACCCTTGCAACCACTGGCTCGGCAACTCTGGCAGCAACCATTCCGGGGCCAGCATCGCCTGGGCAATCGCGTCTGCATGGTCGGGGCCGGTCCACTCCGGGGGAAGATAGCGATCCAGATCCAACCGATCCCCTTGCAGATCAAAACGGACCACCGCGCGACCCGTGGCAGAGGGTTCACCGGTATTCCAGTGCAGGTTGCCCACGATCCGGGAATGGTCCATCTCCAGGACCATATCGGTCACCGCCAGGCTCTGATCATCGAGATGGATCGCCGCAGAACCGGAACCGCTCTGCAAGGCTGTGGGATCGGCGGTGAAGGGGACCGAGCGACCCATGGCCACCAACAAGGCGCGCGGATCAAACCGAACGGCGGTCAACTGGGCATCCAGACTCGGACGACTCAGCAGGTGATCCCCATGCAACCGACCCTCTATATGGCTTTGGGCCGGACCGGAGACCTGCAAGGAATCGATATCCAAGGTCTCCTGTCGCCAATCCACCGCCATCGCGGATTGAAAATCCCACGCCACGCCAACCGGAGGCAGTTGATCCGATTTGACCCGCCAGGTGACGCCACCTTGCGAAAAAGCGACCTTGCCGGTACGCAGATCGGCCTCCACGTCCTTTTTCATGATCAGCGCGAATTCACGAAAGAGTCCCTTGTCACTCCAAACGGTCAGGGTGCTGTCCGACTGGGTGATATGGAGACTGTATGGCTCCGGCCCCATGGTCACATCGGAACGCCACACCAACTCGAACTCCTTGGCCAGGGGCAGGTTGACATGGCCGCGCATCGTGAATTCGGCATTCTGCCACTGGGTAATCGCCCGATCCGTCCGCGGCAGTGGACGGTATGCCAGGGTGACATGTCCCGTGAAGAGGGGTTCCTGGGTGGTCAAATCCGCCTGAAGCTGCACGGTGGAACGTCGATCGGAGAGACCCGACTGGGGCGTAAAGGCCAAATGGGTGGCTTGCAGACAAGAGACCTTTTGACCCTCCGCCTCACCCACCCGACAGAGGCGAACCGATCCCTCCCGCAGGGTGACCGACCGGACCGACAAGGCCGCCAGAACCTGTGTCCCCAGATGCACCAAAGAGACCGGCGTCCCCCCCGGTTTTCCATCCCTCTCAAAGTCCAACAGCTCGTCCGGTTGTGCCGCACTCTCCCCCTCTCTGGCCCCCTTCTGGGCCGCCTCCCCGGCCTCAGCCCGGTTCGCCGCCACCTGAGCCACCAGATCATCCCAATTGTTTTTGCCCGTGGCGTCACTCTCCAGGAAAAGTTCCACCCCGGTGGCAGAGGGTTGCTCCATCACAAACTGCAACTTGAACAGGTTGCGCAGATTCAGGTGGCCATGCAACCGCTGAATCTGGATCATGGGTCCAGGACCGAAGCCCGGTGCGTTGCTCAGGGAGATCTGTTTCAGGGTCAGAGAGGGGTTGGGAAAGAGGCTCCACTCCATGTCACCGGAAAAGGTCAGGGTGCGCCCGGTCTTTTCCAACACCTTGTCGGCTATTCGGGCTTTGTAGTTGTTGGGATTCAGGAGAACAGGCAGGGAGAGTGCCAGCAGGGATGACAGCACCATCAGGGCCAGGGCCGAATGGATCAGGAGCGTGACCGATTTGATCACCAAGGCGTCGGCGTTTTTCACGTGGACTGACCGTTCATGGTGGTCCCACTGCTCCAGCGATGGCGGCCACCACGGCCCGCACCCCTCCGGCCCAGGATTCCACCGTTGCCGATGGTCAAACAGGTTGTCATGGCGTCGATCTCCCACTCCCTTCAGGATCTGATGACAGGCCGACCGGTTCAAGAACCACCCGGCACGACCTGCCACAGGATAGAGGGATCTCTCCCGTTGGTCAATCCCCGGCATGGAGACGTTCCTTCTCTCTTTGCTTGACGCAGTAGATCCCCCCCTCTTCGAGGCCCGGTTTGAAACAGCCGTTGCAGGATTGGCAGGCGGCCGGAGAGCCTCCCCCCTGCCGCCACTTGGCCGCCAGATCCGGTTCACGAATGAAGGGACGCGCCATGGCGATATAATCCGCACCCCCTGACTGCAAGGTCTCTTCCACCACAGCCCGGCTGCGAAAACCGCCCACGACCATCACCGGACAAGAGACGACCGCCTTGACCTGCCGGGCCAACTCCCGATGATATCCCTCCTCGGCGGGGGATTTGGCCCGACCCCGTGCCGGCGTCCGCTCCCCGGAGTCCGCCGTCCCGCCGCTCACTTCAATCGCATCCATCCCCGCCGCATCCAACCGCCTGGCCGCCTCTATCGCCTCCTCCCCGATCAAACCGCCCTCCAGGAAATCATCGACATTGAGCTTGATCAGCACCGGATAGTGGAGGCCCACCGCCTGCCGCACCGCCGCATAGACCTCCATCAGGAATCGCCGTCGGTTTTCCACACTGCCGCCATATTCATCGGCGCGCCGGTTGGTCAGGGGCGACAGGAACTGGTTGATCAGATAGCCATGGGCAGCATGCAGTTGGACCGCATCAAAACCATACTCCTTGGCCCGTGCCGCACCCGCCGCAAAGGCGGCAATCATGGACTCTATGTCAGACCGCGTCATCGCCACCGATGGTCCAGGCGAGGAGGCCAATCCAATCCCGGAGGGAGAGACAGGCAGACAATCCAGTCCCGCCGTGTTGGCCTTGCCCCCCGTATGCACCAACTGCATGGCGATCGAACCCCCTTCTGCATGAACCACATCCGTCAAATGCCGCATCTCATCGGCAAAATCATCGGTATAAATACCCATCGTGCCAGGCAATTGTCGGCCATCGGGACGCACATAGGCATACCCGGTCACAATCAACCCCACCCCACCCCGCGCCAAATCCCGATAACAGGAAACCAGCTTTTCCGTCGGACGCCCCTCCCCGGTACACATCCCTTCCCAGGTGGCCGAACGGACCAGACGGTTTTCCAACACCATGCCATTGATGACGGTCCTTTCAAATATGTGGCTCATCTTGTTGCACCTCTCCAATAGACAGTTAAGCGGAAAACACCGACCCGCGAGCATCCTACCAGAAAAGAGGGCGACAAGACAATCGCGGGCACGCCCCTTTCCCGCCACCCATCCAGACCGTCCAACAACCCATCCCTCACAATTTCCGTTGCAGAATGACTTGAAAGACCGCACAATGCACAATCGTTTATCTTTTTTTGGTACCAGAATTGCTTGAAAATAGGTGACTCACCTTCTAAAAAATATTTCGACGGAGGACGACCCGACATGTCGCTGCCCTTTTTTTATCCAGATAAACGCTTCAAAAGAAGCTGGAATTTCGGCATCTTCCTGGGCGTCTTCTGGTATGCGCTGACCGTGCCCATCCGGGTCGTCCTGCCCACTACCGAGTTTGCGGAATGGGCACTCTGGCTGGATCAACTCTTTTCCGTGCTGTTTATTGTGGACATTTTTATCAGTATGCGCACGGCGGTCTATGTCGCCGGGGAACCGGTCAGCAATCAAAAATTTTTGCTGGAAAATTACCTGAAAGGGTGGCTCGTGGCCGATCTGCTCTCGGCCATGCCCTTTGTGGCCATCGCCATTTCGGCGGGGTATGCCGATGTGGCCCCTCTGGCGGGGTTGTTGCGTCTGCTGCGCATACCCAAGGTGCCCCGTCTGCTCAAAGAGTCGGGCAGCTTCCTCCCCATGGGCACCTTTGAACGGGCCGCCATCATGCTCTTCTGGCTCACGGTGGCCATCAATACCGTAGCATGCAGTTGGGCCGCGATCTATCCGAATGACGGAACCATGACGCCCCCAACCTTTTTCAACAAGGCCCTCTATTGGAGCGTCACCACCCTCTCTTCCACCGGCTATGGCGACATCACCCCCACCGACAATCCGGGACGGATACTGGCCTCCTTCGTCATGCTGATTGGGGTGCTCTTCAATGGTTTTATCATTGCCAGCATCTCCTCCATCGTCCTCCAGGCCAATGCCTATCGCCTGAAGCAACAGGAAAAACTGGTCAACCTGGCCTCCTTCTTCAACCAGTTCGGGGTGCCGAAGGAGTTGCAGAACGCCATTTTCAGCTATTACGCCCACTCCGCCACCGAAAAGGCCGTCAACAGCAAAGAGATTATCGAGAGCCTGCCCGATGCCTTTCAAAAAGAGGTATTGCACAAGATAAACATGCACATGATCGAGCAGGTGCCACTGTTCAAAGGCACCTCCACGGAGTGTCTGTCGGCCTTTGCGGGCGTCTTGATCTCGGAAATATTCAATCCCGGCCAGGATATTATCGAATATGGTGCCATCGGCCAGGAGATGTATTTTCTGCAGCACGGGATTGTCGAGGTATTGACCGCCGAGGGGTATCCCGTGACCCGTCTGCGCAACAACAGTTTCTTTGGTGAGATGGCACTGCTGGGTGGCATCAAGCGCACGGCCACCATTCGCGCCGTCACCGTCTGCGATATTTACAAGCTGGAAAAGACCGATTTTGATCGGATCATGGAACAATTCCCGGATGTCCGAGCCAGACTGACCTCGCAGAGCAGCCAACGCAAGGCACCACCAACGGGTCATGCCAAATCCTGATGGGGGTTTCGACCCCTTTTTGATTTGTGGTGGATGCCAGTTGACGAATGAGGTATCGTAGGTACCATACGTATTGCTGACTGGCAGTCTTTTCAGACGGTCTGGCATCGGGGAGGGGAGAGATGAATGTCGAGCAACAGGTGGCGTACTGGCGCACGGGATCCGACGAAGATTGGGAAATGGCTGAGATTGCCCTGGAAAAAAGGAAAATCCGCCATGGGTTGTTCTTCCTTCATCTGGCCATGGAAAAATTGCTCAAAGCCCATGTATGCCGCGTGACGGGAGAGTACCCACCCAAGATCATGATCTCATCCGCCTGACCAACCAGGCGGGATTGGACCTTTCCGAGGCATGGATGCTGCTTTTGGGCCGAATGAATGCCTTCTGCCTGATTGGTCGGTATCCCGGCAACCCAACTCAAAACATTTCCATCGATGTCGCCCATCGCTACCTACACGATGCGCAGGAGGTCAGAGCGTGGCTGCAACAGACATTGTCCTCACCATAAAAAGCTATCTGCACCGCCTGGAGGAACGGGGCATGCCCATTGCCTTCGGGGTTCTGTACGGCTCCTTTGCGCGGGGCGATGTGCACACTGATAGCGATGTCGATCTGGTGGTGGTCTCCCCCCGTTTTGACAATCCCGATTCCTGGCAGGATACGGAACTGTTGTGGGAAACCACTGTATTCACCGATAGCCGCATCGAACCAGTAGGGGTCGGTGCCAGACAGTGGGAGGAAGATGGTGGCATACCCCTGATTGAAATCGCCCGCCGTGAAGGGCGAATTATTTCACCGAATTGATTCGGGTGTCGACTGCATGAACCCGTGCATTTTGAGCTTTACCGATCGTAGCCCGCATCATAATGTTCTGCCTCGGACGAAATGTTAGACCTTGTTCTGGGGATGCGGGTGGAGCAGAAGGTAAGGCAGTGGTTGTTGTGTACAGCGAATGTGTTTTTTTGTTTTACCTGTGGGAGCATGACCATGTCTCAGACCTATACCGCCCTCACCAAACAAGTAGACGGCTGGTGGGTGGGATGGATCGAGGAAATACCCGGTGTCAACTGCCAGGAACCCACCCGTGAAACATTGCTGGAAACCCTGGCCATTACTCTGCGGGAGGCCATCGCCTTCAACCGCCAGGATGCCTTGGCCATGGTGGGCAGCGACGACCGCGAAGAGTGCATCGCCCTGTGAAACGTAGCGAACTGTTGCGCTACCTGCCTCAACCGTGCCGAGAGGGATCGGCCAAAAACGGTTACCCCTGACTGTTACCCCAATCCTTGATGGTGCTCGAAAAATCTGTTTAAATATCAAACGTTGCGAGCCTGCTGCGGATGGTCCCTCCCTCGAACCTCTCCCCTTTTTTGGAATCGTTTTCAAGAACTATTGCGGAGTGGGCCATCAAAATCGCAGAATGCCCACGGCATGGTCGGGTATCGACTGACCACTCCGCCGCCTGGGTGGAGGTCGCCTTCGTCGCCCCCAAAAACCGTTCGGGAAAGATCAACCGCATGAGCCAGAATTTTTATACCGTATTTGCCCATCTGAACCATTGGCACTGGGGCCTGTTCGCCATCGGGTTGACCCTGCTGGAATGGGTTTTCCCCTTCTCCTGGTTTCTCTGGTTGGGGTTGGCGGCCGGGGTGGTCAGCGGCGTTGTCTTCTTGTGGCCAGCCATGGGCTGGGGGATGGAATTGGCCCTGTTTGTGTCAGTCGCCCTGGGTTCGATGGCTCTTTCGCGCCTTTTGTCGCACCAGCCGCCCGCCCCCCGCCGCCCCCGCCACCCCTCCCCGCTGCCCGCCCCCCCCGGTCGTGCCAGCCAGTATGTGGGACGGTTGTTCACCTTGACCCA
>CAIWLA010000575.1 GCA_903913345.1 uncultured Magnetococcales bacterium
ATAAAATAATTGATTGGCTTGCTGACTCACCAAGGAAGCGAAAACGCCAGATGCCAACTTTGGAATCGTTAGGTTAACGCTTATGGGGCAAAGCCCCGGAAAGAGTGCAATAAACACGTTTGGATCTTTGCCAAAAAACCCCCACTGGGGGGATGATCCCCCCAGACCCCCGCAATACGAGTCGCCTCACTGCACACTCATATCCTCAGCGGACTTTCCCCTTCCTCTTTATCGTCATCAAACGGGGGCGGGGAGTGGTCCGGCCCTTTTTTCCCTTTGCGTTTTTCCAGCTCGTGCAAAAGCTCCTCCTCCCATTGATTCAATAACTTCTGGGTTCCTTGCAACGTCTGGTCTGCTTGCTCCTTCAGCTTGGGAACCTGTTGGTCAACGGTCAACTGGCCAGCCTTGGCCAAGGCTTCCATGGCAGTGCGCAGTGCCTTTTGTGCCTGTTCCAATGCCTCTCCCACGCGTTTTTCCTCCTCCTGCACGGTGTTGGAGGAGGAGGGAGGATCGCCACAGATGGCCTGGCCCGGCAGGGAGATCAGAGCCGCCAACAGGATAATACCGAGTCCATGAACGCCTTTCATGCGGGCACCTCTCCATCCAGATGGCTTCCCTGCCAACCCAGACAGGCCATTTGTTGCATCATGCAGGGATACGCCAGGGAACCCTCCTGGACCATTCGTCCAAATGCCGCCTGATCGATCCAGGTCGCTTCCAATAATTCATGGCTGCAACACTGAATCTCCCCCTCCCAGTCATGGCACAAAAAGATGAAACTGATATTGGGATATTCCTGATCCAACAGGGGAATGACCGCCGCCCGCTCCCACTGCTGCAAACGGACGCCGATCTCTTCGAGTACCTCGCGCCGCAACGCCGCCTCCAATGGCTCGCCCTCGTCCACAAATCCACCGGGAAAAGACCACTTGCGCCACCGATGATCTTTGTAGGCCAGGCGCACCATCAACACCCGTCCGACCACCCCGGCCTCCTGCTCCACGAGCATGGCATGGGCGGAAACGGTGGCTTTGACCCGCCCGTTCATTGCCTGACCGGGCGGGAGGGCATCGCCCGCGTACCCACTGTCATCAAAATTCCCGCACAATTTTCCAGGCCGATCCCTCTTTTTGTACGGCCATGGTTTTGCTCACCTGATCCTGATAACGGCTTGACCAGTAACTTTGGGTGAATGTCACCTGGGCATGATCGGCATCCGTCAGCGTCACCTTCAAGCCGGAGAGGGTGATCCGAATCTTGCCGGCCGCACTGAGGGCGACCTGCCGCTGCCGTTTCCAGGCGTCACGGTCAGGAAACTTGTCCGGTATCTGGAAAGTGCCAGAGTAGAAGGAGAGATAATCATCCACCTTCCTGGATGACCAGGCCTTGGCCCAGCCTTGCACGGTCTGTTCAATCTCGGCCTGCACCGGCATATCGGCCGCAGTGACGGAAACCGCCGCCGGAACGGCCTCTGCCTCATGGCGTCCTTCTGTTCCCGCACTCCCCCGGACAGCGGGATCCGCCTCACTGCGGACTGCGGCATCCGCGACATTGCTCACGCTGGTCTGTGGTTCCGGTGGAGCGGAGACGACGACCGGGGCCGGGGCGGCGGGCTTGACATCGGGGGTTGGCGGCTTGACCGCCGGCTTGGCCGCGACCACCGGAGAAGAATCATGAACGGGCGCGTTGGGCAACACAAACAATTTTTTCAGAAAATCCAGCTTGGCAGAGACAAAATTGTTGGATCCGTTGATCCGCAACGCCTGGGCATACGACTGGGAGGCCAACTTGGCATAGACATCTCCCAAATTTTCATGGGCCGTGGCATAGTCCGGCAAAATGCGCACGGCATTGAGCAATGCCTGCCGGGCATTCTCATAATCGCCCCGTTCTGCATACAAAACCGCCAGATTATTGAAGGGTTCCGGCAGGTCGGGAAAGTCCGTTCCCAACTCCCGGAAGACCCGGATGGCCTCATCGCTTTGACTCTTTCCGGTATAAATCAACCCTTTCAGAAAGCGCGCCTCGGCATCCCGAGGGTGCTCTTTCAGGAAGGCTTCCAGCTTTTTCATGGCCTGATCCAGCTTTTTTTCATCTGTCAAGCGGTAAATGTCATCCAATTCCCCGGCCCTGGCATGGTTGATCACACCCAGAGCAGCGGCCAGAATGAACAAGAACAGGTAAGAGCGTAGTCGTTTCATAAAAGTCTACCGGGTTGCAGGAATGGGGACGGCACGTCACGAACCAGCGACATTGTGGCTTTTTGTCTCGGATAATGCAACCAAAGAATGGAGGCACTCTGCATTTTGCCCCATCTCGCCTGGAGGTATCCAAAAAACGGGCGGCATCACTCTTTTATGCTGATACGGCGACGCTGCAAATAGCCATCGCGCAACGCAACGTAGGGATCGATGGCCGATTTGGTCAGATTTTCATACTCGCCCAGATGCAGAGAGGCCGTATTGGTTATCCGATAGGCGGTCAGGCCGGCTCGATACAGGGTCTCCTTGGGCACATAGGTCAGTGGGTTCAACAGGGTTTCGCCCACCAGTCCGATGCTGTCGCGCAGGTTGGACGGACCCAGAATCGGCCAGACCAGATAGAGCGTATCTCCTGCACCATAATGACCCAATGCCACGCCCAGATCATCATGCACCCCTTCCATGCCATACTCTTTCGCCACATCGATAAAGCCCAGCAGACCGAGGGTGGTATTGATGCCGAAACGACCCAGTTCAACGCCGGATTGGGCCACTTTACCCTGCAGCAGGGCACTGGTCACATAGGTGGGTGTGGCCAGGTTGTGGAAAACATTTTTCACCCCAACGCGCAGCGGTTCCGGGGCAATAGCGGCATACACGGTGGCAACCGGTTGCAGCAATCCAAAATAGAACAGATCGTTAAACCGGAAAAAGAGCCGGTTTAACGGTTCCAGGGGGTCTGAAACACCCTCTGCGGGCAGGGCACTCTCCTCCTCCCCCTCGGTGTCCAACCCACTGACTCGTGCATGATCGGTTGGTTCCCCCGGCGCACCGTCCGCCGGTGCGGCAGAGGCAAACAATGGAAAACACAGTATCAAAACCATCATGAAGGGGGATTTTTTCATCTTTGACTCACTTTAAACCCATGCAAAAAAAAGGTCAATCGCTTAAGTTCCTTGCCAACCCGGTCAATAATGCGCGACAATCCACTGCTTTGCAACCATCGGATTGTGTTCTGCCCACAGAAGCCTTTCCGTTCACCCTTTCGCTGAATTGGCTCCAATGATTTTTTTTGTCCGGTCTCTTGGTCAACAAGCAATTGAATTTGTTTTGGAAACGGGGCGCATGTTCCTGTTTTTGATGGCGGTGTTTGCCAACGCGGTCCGTCCACCCTATCGTCCGGCCAATCTGCTCAAGCAAATTCACTTTATTGGTATTCGTTCATTGTTTGTCATCGTCCTGACCGCCATCTTTGCAGGCATGGTGCTGGCTTTGCAGGGGCATCATACCTTGACCCGTTTTGGTGCGGAAGGGTTGCTGGGACCGGCGGTGGCCCTCTCCATCATTCGTGAACTCGGTCCCGTCCTTTCCGGTCTCATGGTGACCGGGCGGGCCGGTTCGGCACTGGCCGCCGAGTTGGGTATCATGCGGATTCGTGAACAGATTGATGCCCTGGAGGTCATGGGGATTGCCCCCTTGCAATTTTTGGTCACGCCACGCATCATGGCTGGTCTGGTTGCCCTGCCCATACTCACGGTCATTTTTGATGTCATCGGCATTTTTGGCGGTTATCTGGTGGCCGTGCAACTGCTGAACATGAGCAGTGGTGTCTATTTGTCCGGGATTGAATCCTCCGTTTTCATGCGCGATATTGTGACCGGGTTGATCAAGGCAGTCAGTTTTGGTCTGATTGTGACCTGGGTATGTACCTTCAAAGGCTATTATGCCAAGCGGGGTGCCGAAGGGGTCAGTCAGGCCACCACCTCTGCGGTGGTGCTCAGTTCGGTTTTGATTCTGATTTGTGACTATTTCATCACCTCCATACTGTTGTAAAGAGACGGATTCCGCATGTCCCCAACCATTGTCCAGAATGCCAGTGCCGCCCACCAGGAATCCTTTCCGATCTCTATCGGCGAACAATTGGTGCAGAGCGGGTGTGTCAGTGCGGGTCAATTGGCCAGGGCACTGGAGGTCCAGACCAAAGAGAAGGGTGTCAGCGATCAAAAAGAGGCTCTGATCGGCAAAACCTTGATCGAGTTGGGGTATATCTCCCATCCCGCCCTGCTCAACTGCCTGTTTCATCAATTGACGCGGGAACGGGTGGCCTACCATCTGGATCCACAGGCCGAGACGATCATCCGTTTTGAGAATGTGGAAAAGACGCTGGATGGTCGCAAGGTGTTGGATCAACTCAACATGGCCATTCCCGCCAACAAAATTACCGCCATTATTGGCATCAGTGGCGGCGGCAAGAGTGTGACGCTCAAGCACATGGTTGGTCTGATGAAGCCCGATCAGGGGGAGGTTTGGGTCGGGGGTCAACCCCTGGGAAAACTCTCGGTGCGCGCGCTCAACGGGGTGCGTCGGCGATTCAGTATGCTCTTTCAGGAGGGTGCCCTGTTCGACTCCCTGAATGTCATGGACAACGTGGCCTTTCCCTTGCGCGAAACCACGGCATTGCCCGAAGCGGAGATTCTGGAGCGGGTGGAAGGGTGTTTGCAGGAGGTCAATCTGGGTGGCATGGGACACAAATATCCCGACGAGTTGAGTGGTGGAATGCGCAAACGGGCCGCTTTGGCGCGGGCGTTGGTCACTCGACCGGAAATTCTCCTCCTGGATGAACCAACGGCCGGGTTGGATCCGATCATCGAAAATGCCATCCACTACTTGATGTGCGATACCTTCATGCGCACCCGCTACACCATCGTCTGTATCAGTCATGCGGTGCCGGCCATTTTTGATTGGTGCCACCATGTCGTGGTGTTGCATCGTGGTCGGGTACTGGCCTCCGGTCCATCGGTGGAGATCCGCAATTCGACGGATCCCACCATCAAACAGTTTATTAGCGGTGATCTGGATGGTCCCATCCATGTCATCTGAACCCAGTCGCCGCGAGGAGAGGAGATGAAGAGCATCAAGTTGGAACTTATGGTGGGTCTGTTTGTCTTGGCCGGTCTGCTGGCATTGGCGTGGCTCTCCATCAAGCTGGCCAGAATGGAACTGGTCGTCGGGGATCATGTGCCGATGTATGCCAATTTTTCCTCCGTTTCCGGACTCAAAACGGGGGCAGCGGTGGAAATCGCGGGGGTGGAGGTGGGTCGTGTGGATGCCATTACCCTGAACACAACCGACTATGAAGCGCGGGTTCGGATGCAAATCAGGCCCGACATTCCCATCCAGGAGGATGCCATTGCCTTGGTGCGAACAAAGGGAATGATCGGTGATCGTTATATCATCATCAGTCCAGGGGGGTCACAAACCCTTTTGAAGGCCGATGGTCTCCTCCTCCATACCGAGCCGGCCATCAACTTTGAAGAGTTGATCAGTCAGTTTATTCACGGTTCTGTCAAATAGTGTACGCAAGGACGTTGCCTCATGGTTACCATACGCTCTCTCCCGTTTCGTGGGTTCTGGTTTTTGCTGGTATTCGGCGTTGGACTGTTGGGGGGTGCCACTCCCCTCCAGGCCGGGCCTCTGTCACAGATGGAAAATGTTCTCCAGAGGGTCTTGCTCATTTTGCGGGATCCTGCCCTGAGCACATCGGAAAAACAGACGGAACGCCGGGAAAAATTGCGCGCCATTGTCTATGCCGAGTTTGACTTTCATACCATGTCGCAAGGGGCCGTGGGACCGAAGTGGCGCACATTTTCCGCTGCCCAACAGGCGCGTTTTATCGATCTCTTTGAACGCCTGCTCGAAAACACCTACATGAACAGCATCGAACGCTACAAAAGCGAGGAGGTGCGGTTTACCAAAGAGTTGGTGCAGTCCAACACGGTCACCCGTGTCGACAGCGTGGTGGTGAGCAAAGGGACGGAATTCAAGGTTTCCTACCAGTTGATCCTGAAAGATCAAGCCTGGAAGGTGATGGATGTCATCATCGAAGGGGTCAGTGTCGTGGCCAATTATCGGGCACAGTTCAAGCATTTGCTGCAAAAAGACGACGCGGAGGGGATCGACGCCATGCTGTCCACGCTGGAAAGTTCGGTCAACCGGAGCGAAAAGTAGGGACTCCTGGGGGAGGGAGCCTCCCTTTCTCGTCTTTTCGCGTTTCTTTCGTCATAAGCCTTGATTGTTCTGACGCAAACAGATGGATGGTAAAGGAACCGTGATGGAGCAGGCAGCGGAAAGAACCCCAGGCAGGCAGCTTTTGTTGCCATTTGACGGTGATACAAACAGAGCGGTTCTCGCGCTTCGTGTCGTTCCACCAGGTGCTCCGTTGCAGGAAGTCCAACCGCCATCTGAACCTGTAACAAAAGGTTTTCAACGACAATACGAACATAAGAATGGGTGCCTGTATCAGGGGGATTCTCTCGCCTGGCTGGCATCGCTCGATGAAGCCAGCGTGGATCTTGTGTTTGCTGACCCACCCTATAACATTAAAAAAGCAGATTGGGATAATTTCGATACCCAGGAAAAATACATTGAGTGGTCTATTCAGTGGATCAAACACGCTTCGCGGGTGTTGAAGAATACCGGTTCTTTATATGTGTGCGGATTTTCAGAAATACTGGCTGATTTGAAACACCCTGCTTCAACCTATTTCAAGGGTTGCCGATGGCTTGTGTGGCATTATAAAAACAAGGCAAATCTAGGCAACGATTGGGGACGATCACACGAGAGTATCATTCATTTTCGAAAATCGGATGCCTTCAGGCTGAATATGGATGATGTGCGTATCCCTTACGGGGCACACACCTTGAAATATCCCTCTCATCCACAGGCGGAGACGAGTGCTTATGGAAAGGGCGTTCAGAAACAACGCGATAACTGGATGCCACATTCAAAAGGGGCAAAACCAAAGGATGTGATCGATATTCCGACAACATGCAACGGCATGGGCGAAAAGACACCACATCCTACGCAAAAACCCGAAGAGTTGCTGCGCAAGTTTGTCCTGGCTTCATCGAATGAAGGCGAACTGGTCATCGACCCGTTCTCTGGATCAGGAACGACAATCGTTGTTGCAGAGCAGTTGAATCGCCGCTGGATGGCCTGCGATCTGGACCAGCAGTACAACCAGTGGGCAATCAAGCGGTTGGAAAACGTTCGGCGCATGACGAAGGATGAATGGATAGCCACTGACCGCAAAACAGCAGAACGAAGGGAATCCATCCGATGAATCTGGCTGACTTGATCCTTCATGCGACGACCAAGGAACGGTTTCGCGCCGTTGAGAGTTATATATCTTTTTGTGCGCGTTATTTGGAATATGTCGATACAGGACTACAGGCACGCATTGTATCACAAAACGAAAGTCACTATCAGTTTTTCCAATACAGGGCAGAGGGTAGTTTCAATATCACGCGCCCCTTGAATTGGGGTGTCCAAATTGGCCAAAATCATGTGCCCGGAAAGTGGACCCTGCAAAACGCAGAAAACGTGCTGTAAAATAACAAGATACGGTGATTTTTATGGTGCCAAAAACCGGGCAAAAAAATCAGGCCGAAAGGTGCCTTTTTGGACACCCCACCCTTGAATTCACGTCTGATGTACAATGCTGAAAATTATGACGAGGCCGCACAGATCTTTGTTTTGACGCTGGAGATGTTGCGAGATGGTCATCAGCCATCCAATGATTTGCGAGAAAACGTGATTCGTATCATTTACACGATTCAGCAATCCATTGGTGCCGCATTGGATGGATTGCCTGCCGGTCAATCCAATCAAGCCAGAAAAGTCAATGGGGATTTATTCGAACGACTGATTCGTTTGCTGATTATTTTTCTCCGCATCGATTGTGTGTCAGGAACCATGCAAGTTCCTGTGAAAGATTTTGATGGAACAGAACTTTTCAAGTCGAGTTATCAACACGATTTATTATTAAGCAAGAATGATGAATTAAAAGTGATTGGCTCTGTCAAAACGTCCAGCAAAGACAGAATTGACAAAGTTTTTATGGATAAGTTTCTTTATAATCGTCTGACGGATACCGCTCTGCCGCATATTGCTGTTTTTCTGAATGATGTACAGAGAAAAAACACGAGACAAGAAAATGAGTACGGAGTCAGCTCAACCTTTTTGCCGGGACATTTCAAGGCTTACACAGTCAAACTGAATCCATTGGACGGCGTATATTATTGCGACATTCGACCCAACATGGTTGAGGATATTTTTTTATCCAACCACATCAAAACGATAGATCATTTATTCTATTCCGACCTCTGGGAACTGCTGGATCGACCAGGGCAAACCTTGAAAGATGTCGCCATAAAGTAAAGAAGGGGATCGGTTCCCAGTCAACGGCATGTTCTTTCTTCACCGAAATTTTTGAATGTCATGGCCAACCAAAAACCCACACCGGCACGACCTTCTCCCGTTCCGCTGGCCCAGTGGCTGGAGCAGGCGGTACAGGCCCATCAGCAGGGGCGTCTGGAGGAGGCCGTCCCTCTTTATCGGCAGATACTGGCCCACCACCCCCGGCATACGGGTGCCTTGACCAATCTGGCCTCCATTTATACCCGCCAGGAAAGGTATCCAGAGGCCCTGGCCCATTACCGGGAAGCCATAAAAGGGGGGGATGTCGCGCCGGAACTGTGGTTCAATTATGGCAATCTGCAACAAAAATTGGCGATGACCGCAGAGGCAATCACCAGTTTTCAGACGGCACTGCGTCTTCAGCCCAACCTGTATCCGGCCCATTACAATGTCGGCAATCTGCTGCGCGATCAGGGACGACTGGCAGAGGCCCTGGTCCATTATCAGGCCGCCATCCGCTTGAATCCCCGTTTCTGGCTGGCTTGTCGCAATCTGGGCAATCTTTTTCGCCAGATGGGTCGGTATGCAGAGGCGATCCAACAGCATCGGTTGGTTCTGACGCTGGCGGGGCAAACCGACCGGCAGCGGGGGGAAAGTCACTATAATCTGGCCAACGCCCTGGCCGATGACGGGCAGACCGGGGAGGCCATCGACCACTATCAGGCGGCGGTGCGCCTCGTACCCGATGGGGTGGATGGCTGGATCCATCTGGGTCACCTCAAACAGCAGACCGGTGACTGGATGGCGGCAGAGCAATGCTACCGGGCCGTGCTGGAACGGCAACCGGATGCAGCCAGTGGCCCTCTCCACCTGATTCGTTTGTATCAGGCCCACAACCAGACCGAGGCGGCCCAGACCCTTCTGACCGAGGCCTTGGCCCGTTTTCCGGACGATGGTCCCCTGTTGCGCCTCCATGGCGATCGACTGTATCAACAGGACGAGGCGGAGGCGGCCCTGGCGGTCTATCAGCGGATCGAGGCGTTGCAACCCGGTCTGGCGAGTACCGCCAATGCCTTGGGGGTGGCCTATCGGGCCATAGGTCAAACGGACGAGGCGGAGGCGGCCTGGCGGCGTTGCCTGACCATCGATCCCCGTCATGTGGTGGCACTGACCAATCTGGGCACCCTCTGCCGACTCAAAAAACGCCACGAGGAGGCACTGACCTGTTTGCGCCTGGCCGTGCAGATACAACCCGATGATCCCGACAGCGTGGCCAGTCTCGCCTGTACCCTGATCGATCTGGGTTTCATCAGCGAGGCCCTGCATTGGATCGATCCCCTCCTGACCACCCATGCGCAGCACCTGGATCTCCTCGGCATGAAGGCCTTTGCCCTGGTTCAACAGGCGCGTATCGAAGAGGGCCAAACCCTCCTGGCCAGGGCATGCCAGATCAAACCGGACAGTCTGGTGGCCATCGGCAATACCCTCTTTTCTTCGCTCTATCGGGACACCCTGGAGGCCGCCGACCAGACCCGGTTGCACCGGGAATTGGCCGTCCAGGTGATCCGTCATGCCAAACCGCTGCCACCCCGGTCTGCAACCGGCCATTCCGCCTGTCTGGAGCCGCACCGGCGACGCATCGGCTACCTCTCCCCCGATTTTCGAACCCATCCGGTCGGTCTGTTCATGGAACCGGTGCTGCAACATCACGATGCCGACCGTTTTCACATCACCTGTTATGCGTTGCCCTCTGCATCCGATGAGACCACCCGTCGTCTCATGGGTCATGCCCATCGGTGGCGCGACCTGGAAGGGTGGAAGCTGGAGCGGATGGCGGCGCAGATCCAGGAGGATGACATTGAGATTCTAATCGATTTGGCCGGTTATACGGCGGGTGGACGGATGGATCTCATGGCCTGCCGACCGGCACCCATTCAGGCCATTTTTTTGGGATATCCCTATACCTCCGGTCTGGCCACCATGGATTATCTCATTGCGGACGCCCACCTGATCCCGCCCCACCAGGCATCTTTGTATACCGAACGTGTGGTCCGCCTCCCACAGAGTGTCCTCTGCTACCAAAACCAGACCGCCCCGGCTGTGGCCCCGTTGCCGGCCCTGACCAACGGTTTTATCACCTTCGGCAGTTTTAATAATCTACCCAAACTGTCGGCCTCTTGTCTGGATCTGTGGGCGCGGGTATTGAAGGCGGTGCCCCAGTCTCGTCTGGCACTGAAGGCCTCCAGTCTGGGGGATGAAGGGACGTGTGCCTTGTTTCGACAGCACTTTGTCCAACGGGGGGTGGAAGCCGACCGTATCTGGCTGCGACCGGTATTACCCTCTGGTCAACATATGGATGCCTTTGGTCTTTTGGATATTGCCCTCGATCCCATTCCCTTCAACGGGGCCACGACAAGCTGTGACACCCTCTGGATGGGGGTGCCCCTGGTGACGCTGGCGGGGGAGGGATACATGAGCCGCATGGGGGTCAGCCTGCTCACCACCCTGGGCCACCCGGAATGGATTGCGACCACCCCCGATGAATATGTGGAGATGGCCGCCACGTTGGCAGCGGACATCCCTGCCCTGGCGCGTCTCCGTGCCCGGTTGCGCCCGCAGATGGATGCGTCCGGGTTGTGCGATGCGGTGGGGTATACCGCCCATTTGGAGGAACTCTACCTGGGGATGATCGGAAATCTTTTCTGACAAGACACGTCATGCTCCGCCACGTGAGGCACCGCATATGAAAGTACCACGAACACCCTGGAACCGGTTTCCGGACGTGATCATCAGCACGCAGGAACAGGCGGTCAAACACCATCCCGCCTACCCCGCTGCAAAACAGGGGGATGGCAGGGCAGCCTACTGTCTGGTTAAAGAAAACCAACAGAAAGAGGCCGTTGTGCAGGTCAGACAACTCATCGGTCAGCGAACACCGGTATTGGTGCCTGTTCATGCACTGGAAAAAAATGGCGTCAATGCCATTCCAGAAGCCATGGCAAGCAGGTTGGAAAATCTCCTTGATTTGGCGATCGATACCGAGATCGTCCAAATCAACGCCGTTGGCCACACGGGTTCCGATGGATTCCATCGGTTGGCGAATCAAGCCCTTTTTGATGGCATTGTTCGCCGAGATATGGAATACTTCCTGGTGGATGATTTTGTTGGCCAGGGCGGTACCTTGGCCAACCTCAAAGGTCATATTGAAACCAATGGCGGTTGCGTCATTGGGGCTGTGGTGTTGACCGGCAAACCCTTTTCCGCCCGGTTGGCGTTGTCTGGCGAACAATTATCGGAGCTGAGGAGCAAACATGGACAAGAACTCGAAGACTGGTGGTATGACCGGTTCGGTTACCCCTTCGACTGCCTTACTCAATCAGAGGCTCGCTATCTCGCCCGGACCCCGGATGCTGGACGCATCAGAGATCAAATTGCTCAGGCTCAGCAAACGGGAGATCGCTTGCCAGATGCGAGGTTATCACGGGACAAAGCCTCTCCCCCTCCACCCAATGAGGACAAAAACGGATAGCGGCGGTGGCCAAACGTCAGACGGTTGAATGGTGAAAAAGGCGGACTGGGCATGTCATCCGGGTGCGATCCATGACCCTCACTCCACCCGTCCATAATGGTCCTCAAAGCGCACAATATCATCCTCGCCGAGATAGCTGCCCGATTGCACCTCGATCAGCTCCAGTGGAATGCGTCCCGGATTTTCCAGACGATGCCGGGTGCCCAGGGGAATGTAGATCGATTCATCTTCGGCCAGCAACAAGACATCCTCTCCTTTGGTCACCCGTGCCGTGCCTTTGACGACAATCCAATGTTCCGCCCGATGATGGTGCAGTTGCAGGGAGAGACGGGCACCCGGATTGACCAGGATGCGCTTGACCTGGAAACGCTGGGCACGATCGATACATTCATAAGCACCCCAGGGACGATAGACGGTGCGATGGGTGATCACCTCCTCCCGGTCCATCTCCCGCAACCGACTGACCAGCCTCTTGACATCCTGAACCTGTGATTTGTGTGCCACCAGCACCGCATCGGCTGTCTCGATAATGATATGATGATCCAGACCAATGGCCGCCACCAGACGGCTTTCACTGTGGATCAGGGAGTGGGAGACATCCTGGAGCAACAGATCGCCGGTCAGGACATTGCCTGCTTCATCCTGCTCGCCCTCTTCCCACAGGGCAGACCACGATCCCATATCATTCCAGCCCGCTTGCAGCGGGATTACCACCGCATCCGTGGTCTTTTCCATCACGCTGTAGTCGATGGAGTCGTTGGGAGAGGAGGCGAAGGCGGCGGCCTCCAGAAAGACAAAATCAAAGGCCGGTCTGGCCTGGGCCACGGCCTGCAGGCAGGCACTCCATATGGCCGGGGCCAACCGCTGCAACGCTTGCAAAAACCGGTCGGCACGGAATAAAAAAATACCGCTGTTCCAGTAATAATCGCCGGATTCTGTATAGATTTCGGCCGTCTGGGCATCCGGTTTTTCCACGAACGCCTGCACGGAAAACGGTGTGGGTTGTGGTTCGTCCGTTTCCGACCCCGGCCAGTCACGCAGCGGATGGCCGCGTTGAATATAGCCAAATCCGGTCTCCGGTCTGGTCGGGACGATGCCGAACGTCACCAGATGGCCCCGTTCGGCGACCACTCTCCCGATGGCCATGGCACGATGCAAGGCGGCCACATCCTGGATGAAATGGTCGGCGGGCAATACCAACAGCAGGGCATCGGGATCCCGATTCAGGACCGAAAAGGCGGCACAGGCGGTGGCTGGTGCGGTATTGCGACCCACCGGTTCCAGCAAAATGGTGGCATCGGCCACCCCGGACAGACGGAGTTGCTCCGCTGCCAAAAAGCGGTGTTGTTCATTGCAGACCAGCAGGCAAGGTCCGCAATCGGGCAGTCCCCGCAGACGGTCCAGGGTGGTCTGGAACAGGGATTGTTTCCCGGAGAGGGTGAGAAACTGTTTGGGGTAGGCCTCCCGCGACAACGGCCACAACCGCGTACCGGAGCCACCGGAAAGGATGACGGGAATGAGCATCAAATGACTCCAACCGTATACATGGTGCTCAACGCAGCTTCCAGGACAGCCAGTGCACTGAATCCAGCAATCATGATCCCGCCAAGGCGTGTGATGAGGCGATATTCCCGTTCTTTCAATCGTGCGCCAAAATACGATTGTGTCACCAGTTGTTCTCTGGCGACAGCGGACAACGCCTTGGCGCGTGCCTTGGCCTG
Source organism: uncultured Magnetococcales bacterium (assembly GCA_903913345.1). Lineage (GTDB taxonomy): Bacteria > Pseudomonadota > Magnetococcia > Magnetococcales > Magnetaquicoccaceae > Magnetaquicoccus. Next base: position 13,650 of record CAIWLA010000575.1, read on the forward strand.
TTCTTCAGGAACGCCAGAGGCCCTCAATTCCGGGGTCGGGGGCAAAGCCCCCGTTTTGATCCAAAGGGGAATACAAATCATCTCTACATCCGCTCCACCATCATGAAGGCCGACCAGATATAGGGATAGTTCCACTCCTTGGAGGCCAGCATCGACCGTTGGGATTCGAGCAGGGCCGCATGGACCGGCTTCCCTTCCGCCAATCGACCGTACAGACCGGTCATCAGGGCCTGGGTGCCGGCATCACTCACCTCCCACAGCGAGGAGATAACGGTTTTGACCCCCGCCTCCTGGAAGGCGCGGCGCAACCCGTAGACCCCTTCGCCCTCGTGAATTTCACCCAACCCGGTTTCGCAGGCCGAGAGGACTGCCAGACGGGTTCCCGTCAGATTCAGCCCCAGCACCTCCAGGGCCGTCAGGACGCCATCATTTTCCGTTGGAATCTCCCCCAGGAAGGGGGCACTGCCGTTGATCCCCGCAAAGGCCAGACCGGCCCGCAACATGGGATTATCCCCCGGCGGCGGCAGATGGACATCGGCACCGCGCTGCAAACTCAACAACCGCTTTTTCAGATTTTCGTCCGCCTTCAGGAAAAAGCCGTGGGTGGCAATATGGAGCATTTTGGGTGGCTCCTTCAACGACTGGATCACCTGTTCCTGGGCGGCATCCTCCGTAAAGATGGTGTTGGCCTCCTTTTTCGCCGTGGTGGCCTCGGAGATCAATTTGCCCTCTTTTTCGGCCCCCGGCAGCGGGTCAAATTTCAAACCCCGCAAACCACTGCCCGAAAAACCGCGCATGGCATCCTGCGTACCCGCCGACCGCTTGCCCGCCACCTGGGTCATCACCTCCTTGTCCACCACCTTGGTCGAGGTATAATTCGGGCCAGCCAGGATCAACAATTCACCCTTTGCATCCTCAATGGTGCTCGGTATCAGATCCCGACTGGTGGAAAGAATGTGCAAATCCAACGTCTTGAGCAGATATTCACCCTTGGAATCCATCAGGGCGTTGAAGGGCAGAATGTTAAGCATGTCATCGGGCACCACATAAATCACCTTCCGACCGGCAAAACTGGGGGTCAACGGTGCCCAGATCAGGTCATGTACCTCCTGGCCAATCTTGTGCAACTCCTCCTCATCCAGACTCTCGTCCTGAATGGCCCCCCGATATCGCGTAATGGCTTCCTGAATTTTTTTCAGGTCTGGATAGGCAATCAGGGTATAGACCGGTTTTCCCCCCTCGCTGTGCAGGGAACCGGCCAACAGCTTTTTCTGGTCGCCATCCGAATAGGCCAGAAAATCGACCAATACGGCATCCTTGGGCAACACCTCGGTCAGTTGCTCCACGGTCACCGGCTTCGCCGACTGGCGAAAACGCCGACTGGCCTGTCCCAACTCCATCTGCAAGGTATCCACGGTCTTTTCCAGATCATGGATGGCCTCCATGTGGCGTCCCTTGGTCTCCTCCGTGGGGCCAGAGAGGGTCAAAGCCGCCAGTTTTTTGCGGGTGACCGTCAACTGGTCACTCATCTCTTTCAACTTCGGCTCTTTGCCCATCTGGACAATCTGCCGAATCTCCGAGGTGACTTTCAGGAGTTGTCCCTTGCGTTGCAACCCCACATTCAACACCTCACGTCCGGCCAGGGAGGGGTCCGCCTGGGACAGTACCCCCAGATATTCGTCCAACTCCGGTCTGTACAACCGAATATAACCCTCGCGGGCATTGTCACCCGTTGCCCACAGCATCCGGGCCAGGAAGGAGGAACGCCGGTTGAAGCCGGTCTTGAGCAGTTGGAACGCCTCGGCCGGTTTTTTCTCGGCCCGCAATACCTTCCCCAGACTGTTGAGGGTCTCAAAGGTGTAGGGGTGTTGGTCGCCCAGGGTCGTTTCGGTCCGCTTCAGGGTGTCACGCAACAGCTTTTCTGCCTCCGGCAAACGCTGCATATCCCCGTACAACGTCCCCAGGTCGAGCATGGAACGCAGGGTGTCCATATGATTTTCACCCAGAACCGAACGGCGCAGTTGCAACGCCTTGTCAAACAACGGCTCGGCCTCCTTGAACTGCCCCATCCTGGCCAATACCCGGGCCAGGTTGTTCATCCCCTTCATGGTCTTGCTGTTTTTTTCGCCCAGGGTCTTGTTCCAACTGGCCAATACCTTTTCAAACAAGGGTTTGGCCTTTGGATATTGCCCCTGCATCATGTACAGGTAGCCCAGATTGTTGAGAAAGGCCATGGTATCCGGGTGATCGGCACCAAACTGCCAACTGGCCGATTCAATGGCATTGAGATAATAGGGTTCCGCCTGTTCAAAGTTGCCCTGGCTTTCATGCAGCATGGCCAGATTGTTCATATTGGCCAGCGTGGAGATATGGTTGTCCCCCAACACCTTTTTGGAAATCTCCAGACCGGCGCGCAACAGCGTCTCTGCCTCGTCATACAATCCCATGGTTTCATACACCAAACCCAGATTGTTCATGATCGAGACCGTGCCCAGATGTTCCTTGCCGAAGACCGCACGATATTTTTCCAGGGTCTTTTTGTAGAGGGTCTCGGCTTCGGTCAGACGGCCCTGCCGACGATAGATACCCGCCAGATTGTTCATGGTGGTCAAGGTGTTGGGATGGTCCTCGCCCAGGGTCTCCTTTTCATGTTGCCATATCTCCCCGGTCAGGGTTTCGGCCTGGGGAAAGAGGCCCTGATCTTCGTACACCTTGGCCAGACCACTTTTGGCCTCCCACACATTGGGATCCTCTTTGGCCGCCTTGGCCAAAACCGCATCCAGAATCTCCTTGGCCCGACCATATTCACCCTGCTGCCGTTCCAACTCGGCCTCCTGGATCCGGGTGGTCAACAACAGGGGACTGTTGGCCGGCAAAGAGGCCTCCTGAATGGCCAATATTTTCCGGTACAGAGTGGAGGCCTCCTCATACTCGCCCTGCAACACCCGCAACGAGGCCAGTTGTACCTGACAATCCACGCTGTCTCCGTGATAGGCACCCAGCACCTGCTCCTCGGTCTCACACAACGGCTTCAAGAGGGCCTCGGCCTCCTTGTATTGGCTGACGTTGCGCAAATTGCGCGTCAAGGACATCACAATGCCAAAGGTGGTCGGATGTTTGGCCCCCAGACCCGCAGTTGCTGCGGTTTGTGCCGCCTTCAAGAGGAGAATCGCCTCCTTGAATTTCGATTGATTTTCATACAGATCGGCCAGCATCGTCTGGGCGGCCAGCACATCGGGATGGTTGGCACCCAGCAGCCGTTGATCATCCGCAATGACCTGTTGCAGCCCTTTGTCCGCCTCCTCCGTCTTGCCCGCCTGGATCAGGGCATTGGCCAGATCACGACGACTGGTCAGGGTGGCATAATGATCCGGCCCCAGATTGTCCTTGGCCAGGGCCAGGGCCTCCCGTGCCGCCGCCACCGCCGGATCCATCTGTCCCTGCGCCAACAGTCCACTGACCTCCCCCTTCTTCTGTGACCAGGCACCAACCACCTTCTCCTTGCCCGTTGGCACCGGGGCCGCTGCCGCAATCTTTTCATCCACCCAGGCGGGCATGACCCCCAACAGTTTGGAAATTTCTTCACTGTAGAAAAGAATATCCTCGGTCTTGCCCGCCAGGGCCGCCAGCTTGGAGGCGGTCCTGAAGAAGGGGACCGCCTGGTCCGCCAATCCCTGGTTGGCACTCAACACCCCGGCGGTGTGGGCATAATCCTGGTTGGCCGGATCCAGCAGAGTGGCCTTGGTAAAGTGGGCCAACGCCGTGACCAGGTCGTTTTTGGCCGCTGCTTCCTTGCCCAGATTGGCCTCTTCCTGGGCGGTCAACGGCTTGCCAGTGGTCTTGTCGGGGATTTCCTTGCCCGCCGCCGGTTTGTCTGCCGCCTTGCCCGTGGCGGCCTTTTCTGCGGTCGATTTCTCGGTGGTGGCTTTCTCGGTCGTGGCCTTGTCTGCCGCCTGTGCAGAGAGCAACCCACCGCCCAACAAAAGGCACAACGGGAGCAGTGGCACGGCAAGACGGATCAGAGGAATGTTTTTCATATTATTTAGCCCAGTTAGAATCGGTTACGCCATGGTCATGGCGAAGGGTGCCAGACATGGGCCGGTAGGGAGAATCAACAACTGTCCCCCATGATACCGTTTTTCCTCGAAACAAAGCAATCACGATCTCTGTCATCCATCACTTTTTTGACTGTGCGAATGGTTGGCGTAGGTCGGCCAGTCGGGGAGATAGGCGTCCGCCTGGTTGCCCCAGGTGATCCAGCCCGGTTGCGAGCCACGGGCAAACAGTTCGAGAAAGGGACCGGGAGAGCAGCTTTCGATAATGGTGTAGAGTTCATCCGGTTTGCGGGAGTGTTCCCGTTTCATCGATCGGATGATGTTGACCTGGCGGCGTCCTGGGGCGAGGGTGCGGGCTGCCTTGCCTCGGGTGCCAAACAGGATCAACTCGGTGGTATTGCGAAAATAAAAACCAACGCCCCGTCCGTCGGGTCCACCGTCTTTGCGCACCTTGTGCCAGACCAGGTTGGCCTTGTAGACAAACCCCCAGGCGGCCAGCACCTGCAACCCTTCCGGCAACAGGGCATTGGGCACCCACAGGTACAGATGGGCGGTCGGTTCCACCATCTCCGCCACCGGCAGCGCGAGAATATCGGCCAATGAGAGGGTATCATAACGGTTCAGCCGCTTGTGTTCCGGGGCCATTTTGCCCGTGCGGTTCTGGAACTGCCAGGGTGGATCGGCCAATACCGTGCGGAACAATTGGCCATCCAGCCGCGCCCGCAAATCGGCGGCTGTTTCGGCCTTTTTCGTGGCGGGTCCAGGGGGATCATCCCCCTGGTGGGGTCCAGGGGCTGACGCCCCTGGTGGGGTTCGGGGCAACGCCCCGCTGGACGAAACGATGATCAAAGCCGTCTCATCTGTGCTCTGCCCGGACCGGATTGGGAGTGCTGCCATGCGTCTGACGACTGTTCAAATCGAGACTA
>CAIWLA010000576.1 GCA_903913345.1 uncultured Magnetococcales bacterium
AGCAGTTGGCGGCTATCGCTCTACTGTGGGCGTTGAAGGATATTTCTGGAAAATCCGTCCCGGTCATTGTCGATACTCCCTTGGCCCGGATCGACCGGCAAAACCAGGAGAATCTATTGCGTGAATATTTTCCCCATGCAGCAGAACAAGTCATTGTTCTACCAACAGATTCGGAACTGGATCGGGAGAAGTACCGTATCATTTTTCCCTATGTTTACCGGGAATATCGGTTGGAAAATCCCCATGGGGAGTCTACCCATCCAGTAGAACGTCCCATGTATCAAGGGTAGAGGGGGAAAAGAAATGGCCGATGTATACACCAGCCGAGAAGATGAAAAAACGATAGAAGACATCCTTTCCAGAGGACTCCAGGTCAAAGCACCCAAGTGGACTGTGATGCGTTTGGCCTTGGCCCATTCTCTGCGGATTCCTTCTCCTCCTGATGAGGCTTTGGATCGGGTGAAAGAGAAAGGATCGGAATATAAACTGGAGCAGGTAACGGGTCAGGGCCAGGGGCGCAGTTCCGTTGGGCAACAGGATTACACCGATGCCATTCGGGGTCTGCTCAATGTTTATACCCGCGAAGATCTGTTCGCCGACGACAAAGCTTTTCGAACCCATTTGCAACGCCATATTCGGCGTGGCTTACGGGAGTTTCGCAGGGGATGGCGGGATGGTCACGACTTTTACCAATTCCTCTATCAGGAGTTGTGTGCCGGACAGGAGCAGGAATACGAAGCGGAAGAGACTGATTTCGGTGTACGGCTGATCGTGGCCCTGGGAGAAATTGGAGTGAGGGGAGAGGTGACGGAATCCCAGGACGGTCCCCGTATCACTCGCTATCTGGTCCGACTGGAAGATCCCAACCACCTGGACTTGGTGCGCCGGGGGTTGGACAAGATCGCATTTGCCTTGGGACTTCAAAAACACGGGGTCTTTCCGGTGGAGACTGGCCAGCCAAAGGTGATCGGCCTGGATGTGCCCCGCCCCCGGAACACCTGGAAAACACTCTCCGGGCAAAACCTGCTGGAGTGGGCCAGAACTCCCCATGAGGGTGTCAGCCTTCCCCTCTGGCCTGGGGTGGATGTCACGGGCACCCCAGTGACCTTTGACCTTGCCCGCCAGCCCCACCTGTTGGTGGGGGGAACCACTGGCAGCGGCAAGAGCATTTGCCTGCATGCACTGATTTTGTCACTACTGACCGGTGTCCAACGAGAACGGCTGAAACTGTTTCTTATCGATCCCAAAAAGGTGGAGTTTGCACCCTACGCCAAAATTGGTTCCAAACGTATCACGGTGATGACCGATGTGGATGTGGCGCAGGAAAAACTGGCAGAGTTGGTAGAAGAGATGGAGACCCGCACCACTGCTCTGGAAAAGGTCGGGGTGCGGGATCTGGCCGAGGGACACCGCAAGGGGCTGCTGAATATTCCCTACATCGTGGTGTTTGTGGAAGAGTTGGCGGATTTGGTGCAGCAGGTTCCACAAGCCGAGGAACACCTGATCCGACTGGCCCAAAAGGCGCGGGCAACCGGCATCCATTTGGTGATCGCCACCCAGCGTCCCGATGCCCGCACCCTCAACGGTCTGCTTCGTTCCAATATTCCCTCCCGTATTGCCTTGACGGTACAAAAATCCACCGAATCCAAGATTATTTTGGACGAAACCGGGGCAGAACGTCTGACGGGAGCCGGGGATATGTTGATTCGCCTCAGTGGCGAACCCCTGAAGCGTGTGCATGGAGTCTATGTCACAGACGATGATATTGCAGCCGTCATTCGCAGCGAAGGAGGAAGATAATGGAAAATACCTTCCATGTGCGCCGTTGCTCCCCCATCTCCCTGACCGTGTTCGGCATGGGTCCATTCCAGGACAAACCCTTCCACCTGGATTTTATCGACCGGGAAGGAGAAGGAAGCAACTTTTTCCTGCTCATCTCCCCCAACGGACGCGGCAAGACCGCCCTGTTGGAAGCCATGGCCAGTCTGATGCAGGTATTGGACTCCAGTCGGGATCCCGGTCCGCCCCATGAACGGTTGTGGTCCAACCCGAAGGCACGTGCCCAATTGGATCTGCGACTCGTCGTCAATATGGGGGGAGCCGTCCAAGAGGTTTTGCTGACCCTGGCGGCTGGACATGGCGCACCCCATGAAACGAGAAGTTGGGAACGGAGCGATCTGGAACGGGTACAGACCAAAAAGCATCTCCATATCGCCTGGTCCCGCTCCCCTGGGGGGCACTGGGCGCAGGTAAAATCCACCGATCCCCTGGTGGATGAACTGCTCGGTTTGGTGCGGACGGAGAGGGGAAACGTGTACGAGACCTTTGGGCCAGACACCATCACCGCCCCCTCGCTGCTCTACTTCGATGCCTATCGGGACATTCCCATCAGCACCGATCAGGAACAATTTGGCAATCGCCCGCCGGAGTGGTTGTATCAGCCCCTGCACCGCTTCGGTTTGCATGGCGATCAGTGGCAGTACAGCCTGGACAACCTGCTGGTCTGGCTCACTTGGCTGGACGATGGCCGTTACGAGAAGGTCCAGGAAATGATCAATCAGTTTGTTTTTACAGGCACCGGAAAGGTTCTAGACCGCATCAACAAGCAGCACATGCACGCCCTTGTCACCAGTGGAGGCAGACAGCACCGCCTGGATCAACTCTCCAGTGGGGAAAAGAGCCTGGTGCAACTGATGCTCCGCATCCATTTGCACCTGACCAGCCATTCCATCCTGGTAATCGACGAACTGGATGCCCACTTGCACCCAAAACTGCAACATCGACTGTATCAGGCTCTCAAAAGGCTTATCGCTGAAAATCCCACCCTCACCCTCATTGCCACCACCCATTCACGGGAACTCATCGACCAGTTTGGTATCGATATGAAGGTCGGGAGTTCTGGATTGCGGTTTGGTGGTCATCTCATCGACAAGGAAGAAATTTAATAGGGTAGGGGAGTGCGGTATGGGGAACTTTGTCGGCGTTGAAAACTCTGTTGTCATTGGAAAATGCTATTCAAGCCGCATCTTGTTGTATCTGGAATCAAGAGAGGACATGGAAGTGTTGCAGGAACGTTGGTTCAATGACTGGAGCGAGTGGATCGAATTCCAAGCCGTGGATGTTGCAGCAGGAGGAGTGGGCGGATCGGCACAAGTACGCTTTCGGGTCGATGAAGACCGCCAAAACAATGTGCCCGCTTTTGGTATTGTGGACAGGGATATCCTGCTGAGCCATGGCGTGATGGATGGCCATGCGCAGAAGAGAGCCTTGTTCGAAACGGACCATGCGGCATTCGATGCAGCCCAATATTTAGGCCCATACATCAAAGTGTTGCAACGCTGGGAAATGGAAAATTATCTGTTGCATCCTGTCGCCATGAAGGAGTTGGTGGCGGATAGCGGCATTCATCACCCGCACTGTTCTCCCGACACATTGACTCAATGCCTGCTCGATTTGTCCGAGGCAGCCATTCTACTGACGGCTGCCAATATTGTCCTGATAGATCATGGAGAAAAACCAATGGCCCATGAATTTGGAGGCACAAACTCGGATGCTCAAGATTTGATCTCGAAGATTTTGGATCATTTCCAAACCAGGAAACTGGCCGTTCCTGAAGAGGTCATCAACAATAATCGATTGAAAATTATGGCATTTATACGCAATGAAACAGACGAAATGGAAGAACGATGGGATCAACTCAACCATTTGATCGATGGGAAACTTTTTCTGCAACGTTTTTGCAAATGGTTTGGCTTCGAGGATCCTCAACGATTAAAATTGGCCCGCACAGTCCATGACCGTGATTTGATCGATCCCGAAATTCACGCATTCATGGATGGTCTTAAACGCGAAGCCGTCCAACTGGGGTAAAGACTCAGGATGGCGGACGGTGTGTGGCGTCCGATTTCCTGCTCCTGCGACGACCCCATAATTTTACATAATACATCTTATGCGACATACTGGACCAGTGTCTGGTGGGTGCCCGTTATTGTCGCATAAGATGTATTATGTAAAATCGCTCCATGTCAAACGGTGGGTGATCTTTTGTGATATTCTTTAACAGGTGATTGACATGTCTTGATCTGTTCGCTAGCATGGCTTGGAG
>CAIWLA010000577.1 GCA_903913345.1 uncultured Magnetococcales bacterium
CAATAATTTAGTATTGTGTCCCCGAAATTCTGAGTGCGATCGGGTGGGGGCAGGGAAAAAAAGTACCCCACGGATTTGAGCTTCCAACAGGGCAACAGAACAGGCCGGACAGAAAAAGCCCCCAGCAGAGATGTTGGGGGCTTTTTTCTTGCGTCGTTGAGATCCTCATCCCCCTTCAATCGGGCTGCCGGACCCTCGCCCACTCACCCGCGACGCAACGCATCCAATGCAGAGCGCAGGGCAGCCAGCATATAATCCAACGCATCCTCCGTGATCCAGTGCTGAAAGGGCAGGGAGATCATGCGGTCATAATAGGCATCGGTGTGGGGACAGTCCGCCGCACCCATGCCCGCCCGCTGAAACAGGGGATAGCGGTAGAGGGGATAATACTGAACAACACCCTGGACGCCGTGTTCGAAGGCCAGTTTTTCAAGGAGGGCATCGCGCCCGGCGGCCCCGTCATAACGGGCCGCGAGGAGGTGCCAGACATGCTGGCAATCGACCGGGACGGCCTGGAAGGACAATTCCGGGAAATCGTTCAGTGCGTTGATAAAACGGCTGGCCCGTTGGCGTCGCAGGGCATTCATGGCCGGCAGGCGGTCCAGGAGTTTGGCACCCAGGGCACATTGCACCTCGCCCAGACAATGATTTTGCGGCCAGACGCCGGCCAGAGGGAAATCCACATCCACCATGGCCGGGGTCCAATAGTGGGGGCGATCATGGCCGAAAGGGCGATGGCCGTTGTGACGCAACCCCGGCATGGCCTGGGCCAGGTCGGGAGATTGGACCGTCAACATCCCCCCCTCGCCAAGGGTGGTCATGTTTTTGTGGGAGTGAAAACTGTAACAGCCAAACGCCCCCATGGTCCCGACCATCTTGCCCCGGTAACACGCCCCCAGGGCCTGGGCGCAATCCTCGATCACCGGAATGCCCTGGGCGTGGGCCAACGCCAGGATCGGATCCATGTCACAGGTCAGGCCGTAGAGGTGAACGACGATGATTGCCCGGGTCCGTTCGGACAACAATGGGGCAATGGTGGCCGCCGAGATCAACCGGGTATCCGCATCGATATCCGCCCAGCGCACCCTGGCCCCGTGCCGGGCGAAGGGCAGGACCGTGGCCACATAGGTATGCGCGGGGGCAATCACCTCGTCGCCGGGGGCGAGTTGCAGGGTCATGGCCGCGAGATCCAGGGCGGCCGAGCAGGTGGCAACGGCAAAGGGGTGTTCGGCCCCGCTGAAAGCCGCAAACGCCCGCTCGAAATCGACCTGATGGCGGCCCTGGGTGAGCGCGTCGGTCTCTCGCATCACCGCAGCGACAACGGCGATCTCCTCCTCGGTGTACAGATGACCGCGTCCACTGAAGCCCACGGTTGGGGAGACAAGCTCTCTCACGTCGTCTGATCCGGATGGACATCCCGCAACATGGACAGGTAATGGTCGGAAACCACCTGATCGTTGGTCATGTTGAGTTTGTGTTTGCGGTAGCGGTAGAGGGGCAGGGCGATGCGGTGGATGGCAGATTTTTTCAGAAAGCGCGTGCGCAGGTCAAGATCCTCGTGCATCAGGAAATCCTCGTTGTACAGGCCGATGTCGATGAGGCTTTCGATACGGAACATGATGCCACAGCCCAGGGGAAATAATTCGCAATTATACCGGGCGATAAATGCCTCGACATCGTCGACGGTGTGGTAATCGCACGCCACGGCCTGCCACTCCGGGTTGGCGTCCAGGAACATACTGAGGATGGAGAGATATTCCATCTGGACATAGTCGTCCCCATCCACCCGCACCAGGTATTGTCCGCAAGCGGCGCGGATACCGGTGTTGATGGTGGCGGGCAGTCCCCGGTTGACCGGATGGGTCAGGATACGGATATCCTCCTTGAACAGCGCGAGGGCATAGGCGGTGCGATCGGTGCTGCCATCATCGACAATGATCATTTCGAAGGCATCGGCAGGATAGTTTTGTCGCAGCAGGGAACGGATGCAACGACCGATGAATCGTTCCTGATTGTGAACTGCCACGACCACGGAAATAACGGGAGCGCGTCGCATGACCATGAATTATAACCGATAAACCTAAATGAGTGGGTAATGAAAGGCGCGATGCCTCTCATCCTACATGCGACGGAACAGGGCACCGACCTTTTCTTCGGTAAGGACATCCCGGTAGTCGGGACCGAGGGCGTTGATCAACGGTTTTTCATGGATGATACTGGACAGGTACAGTCGATGAAACGCCTCATCATCCAGACCAGCGCACACGCCCTGAGGGATTTCGATGCCCTGTTTGCGGCACATGCGTTGAAAAAACGCCGTTTCCTCTGGATAAAACGCATCCATCTTGTCCATGACCACGCAGTTGGCCAGACAATGGGGGAGGTCCAAAACAATACTCAATCCGGCAGAGAGGGGATGCACCACCCCGACATAACTGTTGGCGATGGCACACCCGCCCAGATAGGAGGCCACCATGAGTTGTTCTCGACCATGGGGGGACATCATATCGTCGGAGAGGAAGACCTCCTGACAGAGGTTCAGACATTGCCGGGAAAAGGCATCGGCCAGGGCATGACGATGGCGGCCATGCAGGGATTCGATGCAATGGATATAACTGTCCACACCGGTGTAAAAATATTGGTGGCGCGGGACGGTGACGGTGAGGTCTGGATCGAGAATCAGGGCATCAAAAATGGTATGTTCACTGTTCATCCCCAGTTTCAGATTTTTCTGGCGGTTGAGCATGACACAGGTCCGGGAGGTCTCCGCGCCCGTGCCGGACAGTGTCGGGATGCCTATTTTATAAATGCCGGGCTTGGCAACCAGATCCCATCCCTGGTACGCCTCGGCCCGCCCGCCGTTGGTCAGGAGGTTGGCGACCGCCTTGCCCACATCCATACTGCTGCCGCCGCCGATGGCCACGATCACCGCAGGATGGACGGATTTTTCTTGACGGATGCGAGCCGTGTGGAGATCAATGTCATCGGTGGATGGCTCATGATTGGCCACATGGATAAGCAAATCACCGGATTGCTCGCCCAGGGAGAGGGGATGATCCCGGAAAAAACCATCCACAAAATAGACCGCATACCCCCCCCCTCTGCCCGGCGTTGCGCGTCAACCAGTCCAGCAAGCTGGCCGAGCATTCCCCGGCCAATGTGAAATTTCAAGACGTTTTTGGTCAACATGATGGTGAATGCCCCGCTCATCGTTTTGCATCGGAGTGGATCGGAAACGAAACATCCACGGCCTTGGTTCAGCCAAGCCGAACTCGAAAAACGAGTGTATCCCATAAACGGTGGCAATGCGAGAAGAGATTTAAAATATTTCCCTGGATGACTGTGGACGAAACGATAATCATAGCCTTTGCCACCCCCCTTTCAATCGGAACGGACGGGCGCACAGAAAAAAGACAATCTGTCGAGCGTTCGCTCGATATTAATCCCCTTTCCGTCCCGTTATCTTAATTCCCAAGTCAGATTATCGTTTCGGCCATTGGGAGATCAGCAGGAAAGAACGGCTGATCAACACGTTTCTCCCAGTGACCATCGCTAAAATCATTTACGGTTGAATAGGGTGTCTCCCATGTTCTCACTGATCGGTTTATGGAATAACTTGAACGCTCCGCACAAGCGGACAAATAAATATTTGGTACCATCTAATATACGTATTTATGTTGTTCCAGATATACATGGATGTCTTGGTCTGCTGAATCGGGTGCTGGAGATGATTGTCGAAACCGCCCGGACCGCCCCTCGTCAGACACGGAAGGTTGTTGTCTTTTTGGGGGATTATATCGATCGTGATGTCGGCAGTCGGGCGGTGGTGGACCGTCTGCTGGAGCCAATGCCGGGATTCGAGAGAATTTTCCTGAAGGGCAATCATGAAGAGAGTCTGCTGACTTTTCTCCATGAACCGGCCAGTCTGAGCCGCTGGATGCAGATCGGCGGGGCGGCCACCTTGATGAGCTACGGGGTTCGTTTGCCGAGGGCCGGGGATTGCCTCGACGATGCCCGTAATGAACTGTTACAGTCCATGCCAGCCAGCCACTTGGCATTCTTCCAGACTCTGATGCCATGCGCCGTATTGGGCGATTATCTCTTCGTTCATGCCGGCGTTCGGCCCGGCGTTCCCCTGGACGAGCAAACATCCGACGACCTGCTCTGGATCCGCGAACCCTTTTTGAGCCATCGCGCCCCCCACGAGAAAATGATCGTCCACGGTCATTCCATTGTTGACCAGCCGGAATTTCACACCAACCGCATCGCCCTGGATCTTGGGGGATACGCCACCCGCAAGACGGCCTGCCTGATCCTTGAGGAGAATCGGCAACAGTTTTTCGTTGTGGAACGGGAAAAATTCAGGTCTGCGGCGTATCGGCGCGGCTCAACGCCCCGCTTGCTGGTCACTGCCCTTTGCGCAGGGGTTTGATGGCCGTCTTGTCCTCCGGCAGCGATCCGAGATCGTGCTTGACGGGTGGAGATGTTCCCGTTATTTTGAAGGCATCCTAACCCATTCATGAAGAAAGAGGACTGAGCGAAATGAACAGGTTTCTTCTTTCGATGATCATAGCCGCTGTGCTGGCCGGGCTTGCGGGGTGTCAGTCAAACAGCTTCAGGCCAACAGTGGATGAACGCAACCTCCCCAAGACAGATCGCGATGCGGTCTATAAACTGGGATCCGGCGATAACCTGCGGGTCTCCGTGTATAACGAGGAGGGCATCACGGGGGAATACCAAATCGACGGATCTGGAAATATTTCCCTTAAATTGGTGGGAACCATTTCTGCCAATGGGCTGACACTCGAGGAATTGGCACACAAGATCGAGGCCAAGCTGCGGGAAGGCTATATTAAAAATCCTCGGGTCAGTATCGATGTACTCAACTATCGCCCCTTCTATGTCCTGGGCGAGGTCAAGCAGCCTGGAAAATATCCTTATGTCAATGGCATGACCGTCTTGAACGCCATCGCACTGAGCGGGGGCTACACCTACCGGGCGCGTGAAAACGAGGTGATCATCGTGCGCAATAACGACCCGGAGCGCAAGGAACGCCTCTCCGACGAAAACAACATTGTCCTCCCCGGCGACGTGATTCGGGTGCCGGAGCGGCATTTTTGAGCAAATGTGACGCACATTCTGCGCCGAGACGGGCAAGACAAGGAGCAGAATGATGGATTTGCACAGTGGGATGCCGGGTTGGTCTGGAACGTTGCCCTATGTGATCGCCGAAATCGGGGTCAATCACGGTGGTTCCCTGGAAATGGCCGAACGGTTGATCGATCTGGCCTGGGCGGGCGGGGCCGATGCCGCCAAGTTCCAGACCTACAAGGCGGGGACACTGGCCATTCGCAACAGCCCTTCCTATTGGGATTTGCAGGCGGAACCCACGACTTCCCAATACGAATTGTTTCGAAAATACGACCTTTTCGGGCCGGAAGAGTATCGTCACCTGGCCGCCTACTGCGCTCAGGTCGGGATCGTTTTTCTGTCCACTCCCTTCGACGAAGCAGCGGTGGAACTGCTTGATCCTCTGGTCCCTTTTCACAAAGTGGCCTCGGCGGACATCACCAATGTGCCGTTATTACGTCGGGTGGCCGTTTGCGGCAAGCCGGTTGTCTTGTCCACCGGGGCATCCACCCTGGAAGAGATTCGTTTTGCCGTTGCCCAGTTGGAAGCGTATGGAGCCGGGGAGATCGCTCTGTTGCATTGTGTCCTCAACTATCCAACCCAGGATAAGGACGCCCATCTGGAACTGATCCGGGAGTTGATCCGGGCATTTCCCGGTCGGACGATCGGCTATTCCGACCACACACTCCCCGACCCGGCCATGACCACCCTGACTGCGGCTTGGCTCCTGGGGGCACGTCTGTTGGAAAAACACTTCACCCACGACAAAACCTTGCCCGGCAACGATCATTATCACGCCATGGACCGGGACGATCTGCGCTACTTTCGGGCGCAGACAGAAAAAATGCACACCCTGATCGGCCTGCCCCAGGAACGCCCCCTGGCCGTGGAGGAGACGGCCCGACAAAACGCCCGGCGCAGCATCGTCACCCGACGGACCATCGCCGCTGGCGAGATCCTGGGTCCAGACAACCTGACCACCAAGCGACCGGGAACCGGCCTCAGCCCCATCCACTGGGACACACTGATCGGCAGATCGGCGGCCAGGGAGATTCCCGAAGATCTCCAGATACAGTGGGGAGATCTGACATGATTTGGCATAAGATGTCATAGAAACAGGTCGATATCTCTCATTCCCCACGACTGATCGCTGCATAAGAAAAGAGGCTCTGTCGAGTATTCACTCGATACCAATCCTCGTCCCTTCCCGTTATTTTTACCCTCAAGTGGAATCGTCGTCGCGATTTTCCAAAAAGGGGTTTTTATGTCCATCACCCGATCCTTGGCTGAAACCGTCCTGCGGGGTTACAGTTTTATCCCGCGTCTGCTGGGCCGGGCCGTACAAAGTTTGGCGGCGGAACGCCTCTCCCAGGAGGTGGTGTGGGATTTTTTCACACCCCACGGCCCGATCAAGCTGTGGTGTCCCACCTACACGGCCTACTGGCGGGCGAAGACCCTCACCGAGAAAGAACCAGAAACCCTGGCATGGATCGACGGCTTCGCCGCTGGTGACGTGTTGTGGGATATCGGGGCCAATGTCGGTTTGTACAGCCTGTACGCCGCCCAACGGGGGGTGACGGTCCTGGCCTTCGAACCTCTGCCCGCCAATCTTCATGCCCTGACCACCAATATTGAACTGAACGGCTTCGATCGGCGCATCGCCGCTTATGGATTGGCCTTCAGCGATACCACCCGACTGGACTACCTCAATGTGTCGTCCCCCCTGGTCGGCGCGGCCCTCTCTTCCTTTGGTTCAACCCTCGATGTCCACGGCCACTCTTGCACGCCGCAGGTGCGCCTGGCGACCATCGGTTATGGCATCGACCGCTTCATGGGCGATTTTTCTCCCCCGTTCCCGAACCATATCAAGCTGGATGTGGACAGCATCGAGGTGGAGATTTTGCACGGTGCCGCAACCGTCCTGGCCGATCCCCGGCTCCAATCGGTCAGCGTCGAGATCAACGAGGCCGTCACGCTCAAGGCACAGGCCATCACCGATGCCTTGCAACAGGCGGGATTGACCTTTTTGCACCGCCGTCACTCACCCATGTTCGATCACGGTGCCCACAAGGACAGTTATAATTATGTTTTCATTCGTCCCATTTAGCCATCCGGTCCTGTTTTCCAAAAGAATCAAAGGTGGATAATGAAAAAACCAGCCCCGTTGAAAATACTCATCACCACCTCTTCCTTCGCCGTGGCGGGCAATGTCCACTTGACCTTTCTGGGCGAACGGGGGTTTGAGATTGTCCTCAATCCCTATGGTCGGAAGATCACCCCGGATGAGTTGGTGCCGTTGCTGGATGATTCGGTTGTCGGCATGATCGCCGGGGTGGAGTCCTTGAGCCGGGCGGCTCTGGAGCGGGCGAAGGGGTTGAAAGTCATTTCCCGTTGCGGGATCGGCCTGGAGTCGGTGGACCTGGAGGCCGCCCTGGAACGGGGCATTCGGGTGGTCAACACCCCCGATGCCCCCACTGCGGCGGTGGCCGAATTGACCATCGGGCTGATCCTGGCCGCCCTGCGGCGCATCGCCGAGGCGGATCGGGGCATTCGCGCGGGCCATTGGCAAGGACTGAGCGGTCGACTGCTGGGGGCCTGTACGGTCGGATTGATCGGTTATGGGCGGATCGGTCGGGCGGTGGGTGGTCTGGCGCGGGCCTTCGGGGCAACCACCATCGCCTGTGATCCCTGGGTGGAGGCAAACCACTTATCCCCGGCTGACCTCCCCTGTCCCCTGGTCGATCTGGCCACCGTATTGCGCCAGGCGGACGTGGTATCCCTTCATATTCCCGGCGGACCGGACAATGATCACCTGATCGACGCCGCCCGCCTGGGACTGATGAAAAAAGATGCCGTGCTCGTCAACACCGCTCGCGGTGACCTCATCGACGAGGGGGCACTGTTCCTGGCCCTGCAGGGAAAACAACTCGCCGCCGCCGCGTTGGATGTCTTTTCCGAAGAGCCTTACACCGGCCCGCTCATCACCCTGCCCAATGTCGTGTTGACCAGCCATTTGGGATCACGCGCACGCGAAACCCGCGATCGCATGGAAAACGAGGCCGCCCGGAATCTGGTTCGGGAACTCCAGGCGACTACCCTGCCAACGGATTGATACCCAATATGAAAGAACCCAATAAAGGTCTCATCCTGATCACCGGTGGCAGTGGTTTTCTCGGCAGCCACGTCGCAGACGCCTTTACCGCCGAGGGTTACGCCGTCCGCATCTACGATCACCAACACTCGCCCCATCTCCAATCGGGTCAGGAGATGATCGTTGGGGATATCCGGGATACCGAGCGTCTGGTCGAGAGTGCCCAGGGCTGTGAAGCCGTCTATCATTTCGCGGCGAGGGCCGACATCGAATCCACCCAGGAGGATGGGTTGAACGCCATCCAGATCAATGTGCTGGGTACGGTCAGTGCCCTGGAGGCGGCGCGTCGGTGTGGGGTGAAACGTTTCATCTTTGCCAGCACGGTCTACGTCTTTTCCAAGGGGGGCGGGTTTTATCGGGCCAGCAAGCAGAGCGCGGAACATTTCATCGCGGCCTACCAGGAACGGTACGGCCTGGATTTTACCATTCTGCGTTTCGGTTCCCTGTATGGACGACGGGCCGGACCGAGCAACATTATCCACCGTGTCATCATGCAATCCTTGACCAGCAAACGCATTTATTATCCTGGCAACGGGGAGGCCCAACGGGAATATATTCACGTGACCGATGCCGCCAACCTGAGTGTGCGTATTCTTGCCCCGGAATTTGCCAACCGCCACCTGGTGTTGACCGGTGTTGAACGTCTGCGGGTCCGGGATATGCTGCAAATGGTGGCGGAAATCGCCCCGGATCAGGTGGCGGTGGAATTCGGCGACCAGCATAACCGGTTGCATTATATGATGACGCCCTATTCCTTCCATCCCCCGGTGGATCACAAGGTGGTCAGTACCGATTTCGTCGATTTGGGCCAGGGATTGCTCGACTGCTTTGCCGAATGTTTCCATATCCTGCACCAGCAACAGTCTGAAACCCCCTCCACAGAACAGGATAAAGAATGATTTTCACCGCCTTGCAAGCCGTGTTTTTCGATTTTGACGGCGTTCTCGTCGAATCCGTCGATGTCAAAACACGGGCCTTCGCAACCCTGTACGCCGAATATGGCGAACAGGTCGTCTCTGCCGTGACGGCCCATCATCTCGCCCATGGAGGCATGTCGCGATTTGAGAAATTCCGTCATTATCACACCATTTTGCTGGGCCGTTCCCCGACTTCTGCGCAGATGGATCTTTTGGCAGAACGGTTTTCCGCCCTGGTGGAGGATGCGGTGGTCGCCTCTCCCTGGGTGCCCTGCGCTCAGGAAATGCTGGAACGGTACGCGGTTCGACTGCCCCTGTTCGTTATTTCCGGCACCCCGGACGACGAATTGACACGCATTATCCAACGTCGGGGGATGACCCACTATTTTGTCTCCACCCATGGCTCGCC
>CAIWLA010000578.1 GCA_903913345.1 uncultured Magnetococcales bacterium
AGTGCGCCGAAGCGCGTATTGTCAAGGAGAGACGAATGCCCAAGCCCCTCTTGTCTTGCCTTCTCCTGGACCGATTGTCAACAGAACAACCCCGAACGGCCATTTTTGCGTTTGTCTGGCAGACGGGGGGCGATTCGGCCCCGGCAGGGGGTTGGGCATCTCCGATAGGCCAAGGCCGCATCCTGAAGGAAATCATAAAAAGAACCGGCCTTTCCCCGACGCAAAGACCCCCCCGGTGCCGATCCGGGATGAGCGGGCGGTACCGGAAAGAGATCTCCCACAGGTTCAATCGTGCGCATGAAAGCCTCCAATGGTCAGATAATCCCCTTCCTGATGACCATTATTGAAGCAATTCTAATGCCAAACATCTATACGTCCCGTCCAGAGGGATGGGGATGGGGTGGTTGTTCAGGCCTCGCCTTCTGTCTCCACGATGGCAGCGGCGATGGCCTCTTCGGGGGTTTTGCCGCCCCAGACGACCCACTGGATGGCGGGAAAAAACCGTTCGGTCTCCTCCTGAATGGCCGCCATGATATCTTCCAGTTGGCTCTCGTGCAGTTCTGTTTTGCGTAGCGGCATGACGACACGGAAGACCGGAACCTGTTCTTCGCTCCAGATTTCAAAGTGTCCCAGCCAGACGCGTTCATTCATCAGGGTGATGGTCTGGGCAGCGGGTATCATCTGGCGGGGGGGGATTTTCAGGTTCATGTAGCAGTTGAACTGCAGGAAACTGGTATCCTCATGGAAGACGACCCACAGCCTTTGATTGCCCCACTGGCTGGGCAGTTCGGCCCAGAGTTCGTGTTCGCTGGAGCGTTCGGCGTTCCAATCCTGGTTGATGATATATTCTTCCACCAGGCCGATGGGGTTATCGTCTGGCGTGCTGGACATGGCAGCAGTTTGGTGATCGGACTGACTCATAAGACCCTTTGCTGTGTAGCGTGTTGAAATAGGGAAGGCAAACGCAACCAAAGAGTCGAATGGTACCCGGAACAGCCCGGTTTGGCAAGTTTTCTTTGTTTCCAGTCCAGGGCAATCGCAGGGGGGTTGCCTCATCAGGAACCGATCCGCACCGGCAACCGCTTGTTGCCCCATATCCCCGGTGCCGCCTCAAACCGTCCCGCACACGCCGCCTGGCAGAGACGGCATCGCCCCGCCCCATCCAGATGCCAGCCGCTCACCGTATATCCCACCCGCTCAATCAGACGCGCACCACACCCATGGCAGAGGGTCACTCCCCCCTCCGGGTCCACCACATTGCCCGTGTACGCATGTCGCACCCCATTGGCCCGTGCAATCCGTCGGGCACGCTGCACCGTGGCCAGGGGCGTCGCGGGCTTGTCCAACATTTTCC
The DNA here is from genome assembly GCA_903913345.1 of uncultured Magnetococcales bacterium. Taxonomy (GTDB): domain Bacteria; phylum Pseudomonadota; class Magnetococcia; order Magnetococcales; family Magnetaquicoccaceae; genus Magnetaquicoccus. Next base: position 1,355 of record CAIWLA010000578.1, read on the forward strand.
AATCGGGACGAAAGGCCGAAAAATGGATCGGGACATCCGGTCCCAAATTCTCCACCACCCAACCCGTCAACGCCTCCAGTTCGGCATCGGAATCATTTTCCCCCGGAATCAACAAGGTCGTCAACTCCACCCAAACCGAGGTCTCCCGATGGAGATAGACCAGCAGATCCAGGACGGGCTGCAAATGGCCACCGGTCAAACGATGGTAAAAATCTTCCGAAAAGGCCTTCAAATCCACATTGGCCGCATCCATCTGACCAAAAAAGGCCACCGCCGGTTCGGGATGGATATAACCCGCTGTCACCGCCACCGATTGGATCCCCCGCTCGCGACAGGCCCGCGCCACATCCACTGCATATTCCAAAAAAATGATCGGCTCATTGTAGGTGTAGGCCACACTGCGACACCCGGTCTGAACCGCCGCCTCCGCCACTGCCTCGGGCGTGGCATAGGCCGCCAGACGATCCATCTGCCGCGCCTTGCTGATGTCCCAGTTTTGACAAAAGGTGCAGGCCAGATTGCACCCCGCCGTGCCAAACGACAAAATGGGCGTGCCCGGCAAAAAATGGTGCAACGGTTTTTTTTCAACCGGATCCACACAAAAACCACTGGACCGACCATAGGTGGTCAACACCATCCGACCCCCTTCATGGGCACGGACAAAACAAAATCCCCGTTGCCCATCGGCCAAACGACAATCACGCGGACAGAGGTCACATTGGATGCGACCGTTGTCCAACGGGTGCCAGAAACCGGCTTCCATCACACTATCCTCCCGTAACAAAATGTAAATCCTGTATATTCATTCCCAGGTTCGTGGAATATTGAATTTCCGATCGGTTTATGTCTTAATAGGCGGCAATCCGATTGTGCCCCGGAATCCATCTCTGGTACACAATTTTTTTTGTCCATGACATCATGTTGGGAGGAACTCATGCAAGCCGCCATTCAATTTTTCAAGGATGCACTGCGCCACGAAGTGAAGGCGTCTGCGTTCTACAACAAGGCTGCCGAGATTACCCGGGACGACGAATCCCGTATGCTTTATCTCAAGTTGGCCGGGATGGAAGATGATCACGCCAACCAATTGCTGGAAAAGGTCAAACAGGCC
>CAIWLA010000579.1 GCA_903913345.1 uncultured Magnetococcales bacterium
GGTGCACCGCCCCCGGACATCCACCCTGCCGGGGATGCTGCTCCTGATCCTCTGCTGGCTTGTCGCCCCCGCGGCCCAGGCCGCTCACGGCATCAGCCTGGACGGCCATCTGAAATATCCCGCCGATTTTACCCGCTTCGCCTATACCTCCGCCGATGCCAAACCCGGCGGCACACTGACCCTGCACAGCATCGGCGGCTTCGACAAAATGAATCCCTACACCTTGAAAGGGATCGCACCCGACATGCTGGGGGGACTGCTGTTTGAAACCCTCACTCAACCCTCCATGGACGAACCCTTCGCCCAATATGGTCTGGTGGCCCAGGATATCGAGGTCGCCACCGATGGTCTCTCCGTCACCTATCAACTCCATCCCACTGCCCGCTTTTCCGATGGAACCCCGATCACCGCCGATGATGTGGCCTTCTCTTTCCATATTCTCAAATCCGATCAGGCCCATCCCCTCTACCAGAGCTACTGGCAAGACATTCGCGCCGCCACCGTGCTGGATGCGCACCGCATCCGGTTTGACTTTACCCAAAAAAATCGGGAACTGCCCCTCATCGCGGGGGAATTGCCCGTCCTGAGCCGCGCATTTTTTGAAAAACAACCCTTCGCCAAGGCAGACTTGACCGTCCCCCTCGGCTCCGGTCCCTATGTCGTGGAAACCTTTGATCCCGGCAAGACCATCACCTATCGCCGCAACCCGGACTACTGGGGGCGCGATCTGCCGGTTCGTCGGGGCATGTACAACTTTGACCGGATCGTCATTAAATATTTCAAGGATCCCGTCGTCGCCCTGGAGGGATTCAAGGCGGGCGAGTTTGATTTCATCTTTGAAAACAACTCAAAACAGTGGGCCAGAGACTATGTGGGAGACAAGTTTGACCAGGGCCGCATCCTCAAAGAATCCCTGCCCCACCAACAGGGGGCCGGGATGCAGGGTTTTGTCTTCAATCTGCGTCGTCCCCTGTTTCAGGACCAGCGGATCCGCAAGGCACTGACCCTGGCCCTCGATTTTGAATGGAGCAACGAAAATCTGTTTCACAGCCAGTATCGCCGCTCCGACAGCTTTTTTTCCAATTCCGAACTGGCGGCACGGGGGATGCCCTCCGCTGCCGAACTGGCCTTGCTGGAACCGTTCCGTGCCCAGTTGGACCCGGCGGTGTTTCAGGCGGTGGAACCGCCGCCCTCCACGACGCCTCCCCATTCGTTGCGTGGCAATCTCCGCCAGGCCGCCGAGTTGCTGAAAGAGGCGGGGTGGCAACTGGGCGGGGATGGGCTGCTGGTCCGCTCCGGGCAGCCGTTCAAGGTGGAAATGTTGTTGGCCTCTCCCGCCTTTGAACGGGTGATGGCTCCCTATGCGGCCAATTTGAAAAAATTGGGGGTGGAACTCAACTATCGCACGGTGGATCTCTCCCTCTATCAACGGCGGCTGGATACCTTCGACTATGACATGGTGGTCAATACCTTTGCGCAATCCCAATCTCCCGGCAATGAGCAACGGGATATGTGGACCTCGGCCAGTGCGGATGTCCACGGCAGCCGCAACGCCATCGGCCTGAAAGATCCGGTGATCGATGCCCTGGTGGAAAAGGTGGTCTATGCCGACTCCCGTGAGTCGCTGATCACCGCCTGCCATGCCCTGGATCGGGTTTTGCTGGCTGGCCATTATCTGGTCCCCAACTGGTATCTGGATTACCACCGAGTCGCCTACTGGAACCATCTGCAACATCCCGAACAACGACCACTTTATTATTCCGCCGAAGGGTGGCTGATGTCCTGGTGGATCCGGGATCCGACCCTTGCTCCGTCGCCGGAGACCGGGAAGGAAAAGCCGTGAGTGGCTATATCCTGCGGCGTCTGCTCCTCATGATTCCCACGCTGCTGGGGATTCTGGGGGTGACGTTTCTGGTGATTCAATTCGTGCCCGGCGGACCGGTGGAACGGATGATCGCCCTGCTGGAACACCGTGGCGAGAGCGGCGGAACCATGGGTGGCGGCGGGATGGAGGTCTCCGCCGGGGGAAGCAGTGGCGGCCTCTATCGGGGCAACCGGGGGGTGGCCGCCGAGCAGGTGGAGGCCCTGCGCCAACTGTACGGCTTTGATCGACCGGCCTGGGAACGGTTTGTCCATATGGTCTGGAATTATGTGCGGTTTGATTTTGGCGAATCCTATTATCATCACCAGCGGGTGGTGGATCTGGTCATCGAAAAGATGCCCGTCTCCATCTCTCTGGGGATCTGGACCTTTTTGTTGACCTATCTGGTCAGCATTCCCCTGGGGATTCGGAAGGCGGTCCATCATGGCAGCCGGTTTGATGCCATCACCTCCACGCTGATTCTGGTGGGCTATTCCATCCCCGGTTTTGTCCTGGGGGTGTTGCTGATTGTGCTCTTTGGCGGGGGGAGTTTCTGGGATGTTTTTCCCTTGCGGGGTCTGGTTTCCGACAACTGGGCATCTCTCTCGTGGCCGATGCGGATAATGGACTATCTCTGGCACATCACCCTGCCGATTACCGCCTCGGTGGTCGGTTCATTTGCGGTGATGACCATGTTGACCAAAAACAGTTTTCTGGAGGAGATTGCCAAGCAATATGTCCTGACCGCCCGCGCCAAGGGGTTGTCCGAGCGGGCCGTTCTCTATCGTCATCTCTTTCGCAATGCCATGATTCCCCTGGTGACCGGTTTTCCCGGTTCGTTTGTCGCGGCCTTTTTCAGTGGTTCGCTGCTGCTGGAGACCATTTTCAGCCTCGATGGACTCGGCCTGCTGGGGTATGAATCGGTCATCAACCGGGATTATCCCGTGGTCATGGCCACCCTCTATTTTTTCACCCTGCTGGGGTTGTTGACCAAGCTGATTACCGACCTGACCTATGTGCTGATTGATCCACGGATTACCTTTGATCGGGCGGCTTGAGGCGATGCGCATCGGTCTCGCGCCTCGTTGCGGCTGCCCCGGGTGCCTGGGGGCGCAGACTGGAATCCATCGTGACAGGACAACCTGAATCCAACGTGGTCCAGTTGCGGGCAATGGCATAAATATGACCACCTGGACGATGGGGAATATGCGGCCATGCAATGGTCCCTGGCGTTGCATCCCGACACGGGTGATCTTATCCCTGGTAGCGGTGGTGTGCGCAAGCTGAGATGGAAAGCGGATGGCAAAGGCAAGCGGGGTGGTGTTCGCGTGATTGACTACTGGCGGAACCGGGCGGGTGAAATCTGGTTGCTGACCATCTACGCCAAGAACGAAACGGAAAACATTGCCGCTGGGGTATTGCGACAACTGAAACAGGAGATTGATGAGACATGAGCAAGCGGAACATTGGACAAGAGCTTCTCGAAGGTATTCGAGCCATCAAGGCTGGACAGGGGCGACGCATCACCATCCAGATTCCGGGGGATGTGAAAGAGATTCAACGGGTGGGATGAGCCGGTCTGGCACCAAGGGGTTCAGTATGGTGCGGTGCGCAAATACAGCGACCGGTTGCTGGAGCGGTTGCTCTGCGCCAAACGGCCTGAGTTCCGCCACAGCTATACGGCACCGACGGCTGAAAAAGGCGACATCGTTTCGGTCATGAAAAACCTCGCCGCACGGTTGCCGAACTGACCGAGTGTGACACAGAGGCACAGTGTAAGAAAAATTTACACTTCCCCCACAGGGCACCCTCCAGGCGGCGCATCCGCCTGGGAGATGCTCTGCCCCTTCCCATCCGAGCAATCGCCGTCTGAGAGGCTCCTGTTGCGGAGAATGCGGTCCCTGCGGTGACTGCGGAGACGACATAGGCCGCCTATTATTCGTGGATGGCACAGATTGCGACAGGGTTCACTGAACGCAACTTTGCGTTGAGTGCGGATTGATCGGGGTGGGCATCACACAGGTGGTCGCATCGGCACCGTCAGACGAACGCACAGCGACGGGAATGGGGGTTGTCAGCGTGATGGTGCCGAAGGGGGAGCCGGGAGCGTGGGGGATGGGGCAGGCACCGGGGCCATCTGGCGCAACTCCTGGGCGGGGGGTTGGTACATGGTCGGTTGCATGGTGGGCGGTCCCATCCTCATCACAGCGAACATTGCACCGATAATCAACGCCGTCTGGGCAACAAACATCCCGGCCACCCATTTAATGGTCTCTGACTTGGATGACTCAATTTTTGCTTCCAGTCTAAGTTCAGACTCTCGGACATCACCCTTGGTAGCCAACTCCTGAAGCCGTATTTCTTCAACCTTTTTAATGACATCGGAGAGCATTTCAACCTGGGCTTCTGCCTGGGTGGACGGAACACCGGCAGTTTCCAGTCTCTTCACAAAGGCCAGCGTGTCAAACGGCATGGTAATGGCTGCGCTCATAGTGGTGACTCCTCCCAGGGTGGACATGCCCATACTGTATCGCACCGGGCATGGACTTGGAAAGAAGAATACGCCAGACGCACACACAGGGACAAGATGACGACGGCCACGCCGACCAGGGCAATACCTTCTGGATGGGACCGGTGCCGAATCTGCCCGGCTGGATGGGGGGGATGGGCAGGGGGATCGGTGGGCCATGGCGGGGCGATTGCTGGAGGGTGATTTTCCCCAACTGATTGCTATTTGATTGCTGGAATAAAAACGGCTACCTTGAGAGTGACCGTAAGTCTTTGATCTATTTGGAGCCGACGCGGGGAATCGAACCCCGAACCTACGGATTACAAATCGGTCAATGTCTGCCTTTTTCTGCCCTAATTTGATTGCATCTGAAATCATCCAACCCGGCAAATTTCCTGTTGAAACTGAGCAAAAATGCGGGTATCCTACGTTCAAGGTTAATCACCAAAAAGCACCCCGTGCCAGCATCAAAAGGAACCCATAGAGGAACCCACGGGGAACCCACAAGGAACCCA
>CAIWLA010000580.1 GCA_903913345.1 uncultured Magnetococcales bacterium
ATTGAGGATGGACCTTGAACGACTCCAGGTCCGCTTGCCCTTTGGTAACCAGATCCTTCAATCGGACTTGACGAGTTTCCAAATCACCGAGCTTTCCACCAAAACCGTCCAATACTCCGGCTTTGATAGCGGTTCTTATAGACTCAAGATCCTTGCTGCGGTCCTTGATTTTTAGAAGTTCCGAAGCGTCTTCCCAAGCCAGTCCGAGGAGAAAAGCATTATTGATTTGAGCATCCAACGCCGTTTGCTTGCGGAACGACTCAAATGGTGTGGAGTAGGCATCCTTGTGCCGACGCATGAAATAGGAAATCAAGCCACGGAAGGATGGACCACGCAGAGAATTCCCATCGGTGTCATAAGGCAATCCGAACAGAAAATGCCCAAGCAGTAGGGTCCATTCCTTGGCGATCAAGGCTTCGACGCCTTTCCGAACCGTCGGTTGGATCGGCCAGTTGGATGGAACATCCGAGACCAGGAAATTGGCTGGATTCTCCACCCCCCTGGTCACGGTCATCTGACGTGAGCCAACAGCCAATTCGAGGGAAAATTCCCAGCCAGGCAGGTGTTCTCTGGGAAGGAATTGCTTGTCCGCAGTGGCTCCCAGGCAGAAGTGAATGATCTCGATCAGTGTTGACTTACCAAGTCCGTTCCGAGAGTCCTTCCTGGTTTCTTCTTTTGTCCGGTCGGCCAACACCACGTTGAAGCCTTTGGTAAATTCAACGCTTCGGAACGATGACTGATTGGCCGTAATTCTCCTGATCATGGTTTCCTCCGCACAAGCAGACCGTCCACCCAGTCAATCGCCTGAATAGCGAAGAGAAAGTCCAGCACCAAAACAAAACGCCAATAAACGCTTACCTCTGGATTGCCACGTACCCGCCCCCATAGTGCCGTGACCGTTTGCGGAGACTGCATGTGCCGCAGCAGGGTGGCCCCAGCCCCCAAAAGTGAGTATCGCAGATCAACGTGCTTGGTAGGGAGAATCATTTCTCGAACACCTCGCAACTCTCGAACAGGTACACAAGAACAGCCAGTCCGGCCGCCCGTCGTTTAAAATCCATGTCGCCGCCACTGGCAAACTCCAGCATGGCTTCGAACAGGGCATCATCGTCCAGATCCTGCGCCCGGAAGTCCTGATAGGCCGTCAGGAATCCGGACTTGAGCCGTTCGGGAAAATCAGGGTCGAAGGTGGACATGTTCTGCAAATAACCAGACACCTCCTGACTCCGGACCATACCCATGGTGATCAACTGTCCGACATTGCTGGTCAGCCGGTTCTTGGCCATTTTCTCCCGAGGAGCGGTGATCGTGAAATCGTCCGTTGGGGTGCTGGGTGGAGAAGCAATGGCTTTGGCGACAACCTCCAGTTCCGGGAAGCCGACGCTGGGCATGGCGGCAGCCAACTTCGATTTGACCCAACGCTCATGGTCTGCCTTGATGGTTCTGAGCCTATCTACGGTGTAGGTGTTGGGATGCACATCCACCTGGGCATGGCATGCCGGGCACAACAAGATTGAGTTTTCGTAGGTATTCAACTGCTCCCGTGGAAAGCTGGGATCTCCCCGGGGGCCGTCGTCACTATGAGCCACGATATGGGCTCTTTCAGCGATCTGCTTGGTGGAATCCGCCTCTGCAGCCTCCAACACCAGTTCACGCCGACAGGCAGCAAACGCGCAACGGTTGCCGGAACGACCGTAGAGCTTTTTGATCTCTGCCGGTGGCAGCTCTTTCCTGGGCCTATTCACAGTGCCACCTCCACCGCTTTTTCGGCATCGCGAACCCGGATTTCGCCGGAGATCAGCTTGGGAAGGAGTAGATCGCGCAGTTGGGAGAGGGATCG
>CAIWLA010000581.1 GCA_903913345.1 uncultured Magnetococcales bacterium
CACTGGCCAACGTGGCGCAGGGACGCTATACCCTCTTGTATCTTGGCAAACGGGCCACCGGCACCCCGCTGCCCCCCGTGGAGATAATCAATCCCGGGGAGAGCCACCTGCGGGCCGAGATGCGTTTTGCCGATCTGTTGAGTCCGCCGCTGCGTCAGGCCTTGCAGGATACCCTGGCCGCCGGGCAGCAATCCCTGTTGTTTCTCAATCGACGCGGTTTTGCCCCCTCCCTGTTGTGTCATCGGTGTGGACTGGCGGTCAACTGTCCCCATTGTTCCGTCACCCTCACCCTGCACAAGGGCAAAAGACAGTTGATCTGCCATTATTGTGACCATCGGCAGCCGATTCATGATCTGTGTACGGGGTGTGGCCAGTTGAGCCTGTTTGCCTTCGGTCCCGGTACCGAGCGGCTGGAGGAGGAGTTGGGCCGTTTTTTGCCCGAAGCCCGTCTGGCCCGTCTGGATCGGGATACGGTCAGTTCCGGTCTGGTCAACCTGGAGGCCACCCTGACCGCCTTTCATGATCGCAAGCTGGACATTTTGCTGGGCACCCAGATGATTGCCAAGGGGCATCATTTTCCCGGTTTGGCGTTGGTGGGGGTGGTGCAGGCGGAGACCACCCTCTGTCAACCCGATTTTCGGGCGGCGGAGCGGACCTTTCAATTGATCACCCAGGTGGCGGGACGGGCGGGGCGGGAGGAGGGGACACCCGGACGGGTTCTGGTGCAAAGTTTTGACCCCAACCATTATGCCCTGCAAGCGGTGCTCACCCACGATGTGACGGGATTCGTCGCGGCGGAGATGCGGTTTCGTCAGGAGGCGGGTTATCCCCCCTATCGACGCCTGGCCCTGTTGCGTTTTTCCGCAGCGGTCTTGCAGGAGGGCGAAACCTTCGCCCGCGCCCTGCGTGCCCAGTTGCCGGTGAGCGAAGAGGTTCAGTGGCTCGGTCCGGCCCAATCGCCCCTGTTCAAGCTGCGCAACCGGTATCGGTGGCAGTTGTTGATCAAGGAGTTGGTGCCGGGGCGGCTCCATCGGTGGTTGAAACCCCTGCTGGCCCTGGCCCTGCCCCTGGCGGGCAACCGGAGTCGGCTGGAGTGGGATGTGGATCCGTATTCGTTTGTGTAGGGGGTCGAAAACAGGCCGCTACGAGTGGACGGCCCGCTCAATGGCATCGGTGACAAACGGATTGAGGCTCTTGCCCAGGGCATCCGCCACAGAAATGGCGCGGGCATGCAGTTCCGGCGGGATCCGTGTCATGATCTTGCCAGAAAAGGGCTTCTCTGGTGTTTCACCCCTGGATGCGCAGGTTTCCAGGTAAAAATCAACCGACGCATGGAAGGCAGCCCGCACATCGGCCACCGAGTCGCCGTGAAAGGTGAGGATGGGTTTGATACCAACCACACGACCAATGAAACAGCCATCCTCTTCGCTGTACCCGATACGGGCAGCATATCCCTTGTGCATCATGGGGGTCATGGTCCAAGCCTGTGGGATCTCCCGATGGTAACGCTCAATGCCACTTCATCAAAACGGCCAGGCCACTGAATCCAGCGATCATGATACCACCCAGACGGATGGTCATGCGGTATTCCAGTTCACGCAGATCCGTCTTGGTGGCCAATTCTCTCAACTGGGCATCCTGGACTTCCTGAATGGCTTCGGAGAAAGCCTCGGCCTGTTTCTCGTCCACCCCGGCGTCCCGAAGTCGGCGAACGAATTGAGCGTGTCAAATGCAACGGTAACGGACATGGCAGCCCCCAGGGACAGAGTGGATGACGGGCACCGGCGTATCACAAAACAGAGTGCCGTTGGGAGAAAAATGGGCTGTCAAAGCCGTTTGGTAAAGAAATAGCCCCCACACCCTACCGCAACGTCTTCATCATCGACTCCCGCGCCTTGGCAATCCCCTCCTGGCTCATCTTGACCGGGACATAATCTTCGGAATGTTTGGCCAGAATGGTGACCGCCTGAAACGGCTCGCTCCCCCGCCACGTCCCCTCGATAATCACCCCCTGTCCCTCACGAAACAGGTCGGGCGTCATCCCTTCATACTGGACGGCCAAACGCTCCGCATTGTCGGCCACCAGAAAATGGATCTTGAGGTTGCCCTGCTCCCGCACCAGCGATCCCTCCTGCACCAGACCGCCAATCCGTACCTTGCGCCCGTTCAATTCGGCACCCTTGGCCTTCAACTCGGTGGGGGTGTAAAAATAGACCAACGCACCGGTAAAAGAGGTGAAAACCAACGCCAACAGCGCGCAGCCAACCACCACCACACTGCCAATCAAAAATAAACGTTTGGTCCGGCTGTTCATAAAACCACTCTCCCTTCCGCCCGCAACTGCCGTTGCAACCGCCGCAACCGCGTCCACCACAGCAGGGCCAAACCACCCAATACCACCACCGCCAACCCGTACACACCCAACACATATTCGGTATAATCAGCCATGTCCATGCTCCAACCGCTCGGTCTCCAACGCCTCCCATTGCCGCCGGGCCGCCACCTCCCGACTCTTCAACACCAACAACCAGGCACCCAATATCACAAACGCCACCGACATGGCCAACAAAGGCGGCAACAACTCACCCGTAATGGCCTGCTTCGCCGGACCGGCAAACGACGGCGGTTGATGCAACGTGCGCCACCAGGCCACCGAAAAATGGATGATCGGCAAATCCACCGCCCCAATGATCGCCAACACCGCCGTCGCCCGCGCCGCCTTGAGGGGATCATCCAGGGCATTGCGCAACGCCATCAATCCCATGAACAAAATCAACAACACCAGCATGGAGGTCAACCGGGCATCCCATGCCCACCAGGCCCCCCACATCGGCTTGCCCCAGATGGAACCGGAAGCCAACGTCAAAAAGGTAAAACCCGCCCCCACCACCACCGACGCCTCCGCCAGAATGTCCAACGTCTCCGTCCGCTTCCATAAAAACAGGCCACTCACAATGGTCAAAAAGAGATAACTCATGAGCGACATTTTCGCTGCCGGTACATGCACATACAGAATACGTACCGCATTCCCTTGCTGATAGTCCGCCGGGGCCATCATCACCAACCATAAGGCGATACCCAACGCCAATACCGTCAGCAGACCAAGGGGAAGTTGAACCTTTGCGAGAAATTTCATGGAATGAACACCGAAAAAAACAGCGTTGACAAGGAACGAATTGGATCTGCCTCTGGAGAAAGAAATAAAGACGGGGGCTTCGCCCCCGACCCCACCAGAGGCTTCGCCCCTGGACCCCACCAGGGGGATAATCCCCCTGGACCCCTATGACTACTCCGCCACCAGCCAGCCAAAGGCCCACGGGGCCAAGGCCAGATAGACAATATCAAAAATAAGCAACAAACGGACCCAGGGGGTGGCATCCATGTTGGGATCCAGGAGCGAAGCCAACGCCTGAACCCCGGCAATCAACAACGGTGCCGTCAAGGGCAGCAATAATAGGGCCAACAGGGTCTCGCGGGAACGGGCCGCCTGGGTCATGGCCGCCAGCAACACCCCCAGGCCCGTCAAACCCAACGTGCCCAGGAGCAAGACCCCCAAAATGGCGGGAATCTGCCCCCACACATCCACATTGAACAACACCAGCGTCAATGGCAACAACAAAATCTCGACCAGAACCGTCAATAAGAGGTTGCCCAACCATTTGCCCAAAAAGACCACCCCGCGTGGCATCGAGGCCAACAACAACCCCTCGAAGGCCCCATCCTCCTCCTCGGCCTGAAAGACCCGCCCCAGCCCCATCAAACTGGTAAACAGGATCGTCACCCACAACAAACCGGGCAACAGATGGGTCGCCTCCCGGCGGTCCGGGTCAAAAGCTACCTGGAAAACCACCAACACCGCAATGGAAAAAAAGAGCATGGAAGAGAGAGTGGCCCGCCGCCGCCAATCCCCCACCACATCCTTCCAGGCAATGCGGTAAACGGCCCGCCATACCATCAACACGGCACTTCCTCCCCATACCGATACAACTGCCCCTGGTGCAACCGAAAAGGCCGATGCGGCAAGGCCGCCACCCGCTCCGGATCATGACTCGCCATCACCACCACACCCCCCTCCTGTAAAAACCGGCGCAACGCCTCGTTGAGCCAGGTCACCCCCTGCACATCCAGCGCGGAATACGGCTCATCCAACAGCAACAGATCGGGACGGGAGACCAACAGACGGGCCAAGGCCAGCCGCTTTTTCATGCCCGCAGAAAACCAGCGCACCGGCTGTTCCACAAATTTTTCCAGACCCACCGCCGCCACCGCCGCCCGCAGGGTGGACTCTCCGGGACGCAATCCGTGCAAATCCGCAAAAAACAATAAATTTTCCAACGGCGTCAAATGCCCGTACAGATGGGTATGGTGCCCCACAAACAACAGGCGACCACGACTCTCCTCTCCATGGTCGGCAACCATCAGACCGGCCAGTTGATAGACCCCTTTTTGCACCCGAAACCGGGTCGAGAGCAAGGCCAACAGCGTGGACTTGCCACACCCATTGGCCCCCAACAAAACCCCACACTCACCGGCCTCCAGGGTCAGATTGACCCCATTGAGTACCCGATGACGACCAAAACAGTGGTGCAACCCCTGCACAACAAGCATAGCCATTTCCTCTGGATCCCGATTGCCCACCTATTTTTTCAAAAAGACAACGGTGCCCGCTATATGCACCTGTTGCTGCACCCACTGTTCCACCCGTTCCGCCTGGGCACGATCGGCAAACGGTCCCACCCGAATCCGGTAATAGTTTTTGCCGCCCGCACTGGTATCGCTTCGGGAAACCGGCAGTTTTCCCCCTTCCAAAGAGAGGTCCGAAAGGGTTTGAAACAGGGCACGCGCATTGGATTCATTGGAAAAAGTGGCCAATTTGACCCAATACTCCCGATTGGTGTCATCCCCCGCAGGAGGCCCCACCACCTCGGCCCGCAACGGCGTGGCAAAGTCGGTCGCGGGCGGATGGCTGGTTGCCACCGGCACAGGGGGCAAAGAAACCACCTGTTTTGGCTCGAACGGCACCTCCGCTGCGCCCAAGCCGCCAACCGCCACCGAAGAGAGTCGAACCGTCTGTTGCAAAGGAAGTCCCGGCACGATGCGCAACCCGGAAACCGGAGGGTCGTCAGGCCGATGCGATGCGGCGGCCATCGATCCCGATTGGCCCAACATCACAGAAAAGGCACGCGGTGTCATCTCTGCACGAAAAGAATGCACCTCCTCTTCCGGGATCGGCGCGGGCGGCGAAACCACTGCCGGCTCCACAGGATGGGCACTCTCTGACGGGATCGGCGCGGGCGGCGGGACCACTGCCGGCTCCACAAGATGGGCGATCTCTGCCGGGATCGGCGCGGGCGGCGAAACCGCTGCCGGTTCCACAGGATGCGCACTCTCTGCCGGGCGCGGCGCAGGCGTCGAAACCGCTGCCGGCTTTGATGGAGGTGGCGAAGATTCCCGTTCCGGGCGATCCAATGGCTCCTCTGGAGGCAGTGCCTGCCGTGCCGCCTCCACCGAGGCCGCGTTGGGCACCCAACCACCCAACGGATCCACCCACTCCCTCTTCTCCGTTTTTTCGGCGTGATCGTCCCATCGCAGGTCGCGGGGCGAGGCATGGGGTATCGACGCCTCGACCGAATCGGGAACCGCTTTCGCCTCAAAACCAGCCGCCTGAACGGGCGCAGGGGGCGAAACCGGAGCCGGGGCCGGGGCCAGAGCGGGCGCAGGGGGCGAAACCGGAGCCGGGGCCGGAGCAGGGGAGACAACCGGGGCCGGGGACGAAACCGGGGCCGGAGCGGGGGAGGCAGCCGGGGCAGAAACCGGGGCCAGAGCCGGAATGGCCTTCGGCGGAGAGGCCTTGGCCGGATCGGCCACCGGCGTCGAGGCCGTTGCGGCCGCCGTTGCGGTGGATGGCGCATTGTCCGGTGGCGGTGCAAAAACCGGAGCCATGGCATCAATCCAGTCGCCCTTTTTGGGTGTGCCCGCCGTGGGTGCAGCCTGTTGCACCACGGGACGAGGCTCCTCGATCCCCCTGTCACCACCCCCCGATTTTTCCAGCATATCGAAGATCACCACCCCAATGATGAGGCTCAGGACGACGCCCCCCATGATCAGAAAAAGCTGTTGTTCTCGATTGGCTGAGGTTTCCATGGATTAAAGGGCCATATCCTGTTTTTTTTGACTTGACGGAACCGTATAAACCGGTTCACCCTCCGGGTATGAACCAACACGCCCTATTGACCGTTACTGGCCGGGACCGTCCCGGTATTGTCGCCCGCACCACCCAGGTGCTGTTCGAGATGGGCTGCAATATTGCCGACTCCAGCATGACCCGGTTGGGGGGGGCGTTTACGGTCATGCTCATCCTGCGTCTGCCGCCCACACTCTCCCAGGCGTCACTGACCGACCGTTTTCGTCCCCTGGCAGCCGAAATGGCTCTGGAGATCCAGGTACACCCTTTATCCACCGAAGCGGCCCTTTCCAGCCATCCCGACCCAGCCACCCAATCGGCCACCCTCAGTGTGATCGGGGCCGATCGGCCCGGTATCGTCTTTCAGGTGACACAACGGCTGGCAGACAATGGGTGCAACATTACCGATCTGTATACCCGCATGTTGGGAACCCCCGATCAACCGATCTATTCCATGGTCATCGAAGTGGAGGCACCCAGCCATTTTGACCTGCTGCCGCTTTTGCAACCGGGGCTGACGCAGTTGGAAAAGAGTCTGGCGGTCGAGATCCATCTGCGTCTGGCCGACTCATCCCTGATGTAGCGGCGAGTATAACCCTTTTTTCGGCGGCAGACCACGTTTGTTCCATGACCATATTGGAGATCATCACCTACCCGGATGCCCGCCTGCGCGGACAGGCTGAGGCCATCAGCGACTTTGCCGCGCCCGCCGTGCAGCAGCTGGTGGATGATTTATTGCACACCATGGCCGCTCTGCCCGCCTGCGTGGGTGTGGCCGCCCCCCAGACCGGTCACCTCTGCCGTCTGCTGGTCATCGATTGTCAGAACGGCCGCAAACCACCTCCAGAGCACCACGGTTTACTGGTGGTCGGCAATCCAGAAATCCTGGAATGGTCCGGGATGGCGGTCGGTCGCGAAGGATGCCTCTCCCTGCCCGATTATACCGGCAACGTGATGCGCGCCCATACCGTTCGGGTCCGTTTTCAGGACCGGAACGGCCAAGTGCACATCCTGACCCTGAACGGTTTCGAGGCACGGGTGATGCAACACGAAATGGATCATCTGGACGGCAAACTCTTCACCGACCGCATCGTCAGCCGCAAGGCGGACCTCTTCCCGCGCAGGCAAACCACCTGAAAAGGTGGCCTTTTATCGCCGTTTTTTGGGGCCGCAGCACTTTTTCCGGCCATGACGGCGAGACATCTGGCGGATGAACAGCCGGGAGGTTTCCGGATCCAGCAGTTCAGCCGGTGGCATCTCGCCACAAGTTTGTTCATACATTCCCAACAGATGCATATCGTGTGGCGTTTTTATTGTCTTGCTCATCATTCCAACCTGATTATGGATGGTCACAACCCTGTACCCACTGGTCGATAACCCTCACACCCCATGTGTCCGAAGCCTGTCACGTGCCGATCGACACGGTCCCACACCCTGAAAAACCACCAGTCCCCCAAAAAATGGACCGGGTCAAAAACCCTCTCCCTCGCTCAATTTGGCCAACAATTCCGACTGATAGTGTGCCGCCAGGGTCTCCACAATCTCCTCCAGATCGCCCTGCAACACGGCATCCAGTTTGTGCAACGTCAGGTGAATCCGATGGTCCGTCACCCGTCCTTGCGGAAAATTGTAGGTGCGAATGCGTTCCGATCGGTCTCCCGATCCCACCTGGTCCCGTCGATCCTTGGAACGTTCATCGTGGGCGGCGCGTTGTTCCATGTCATACAGGCGGGCCTTGAGCACCTTGATGGCCTGGGCCTTGTTTTTGTGTTGCGACTTTTCATCCTGGCAGATGACCACCAGCCCGGTTGGCAGATGGGTGACGCGCACCGCCGAGTCGGTGGTATTGACACTCTGTCCACCGGGACCGGAGGCACGAAAGACATCGATGCGCAGGTCATCCCGTTCGTTGATCTGCACGTCCACTTCGTCGGCTTCCGGCAGGATGGCCACTGTGCAGGCCGAGGTATGGATCCGTCCACCGGCCTCGGTCACCGGCACCCGCTGCACCCGGTGCGCCCCCGATTCATATTTGAGCGCGCTATAGACCCCCATGCCACTGATCATGGCGATCACCTCCTTGAAACCACCCAGGGCGGTGACGCTGCTGCTCAGGGTTTCCACCTGCCAGCCCCGCAATTCGGCATAACGACCATACATGCGGAACAGATCGGCTGCAAACAGGCTGGCCTCTTCGCCACCGGTGCCAGCCCGGATTTCCAGGACAATATTTTTGCCATCGTTGGGATCCTTGGGCAGGAGCAGCCGTTGAATCACCCGATGTTGCTGGGCAATCTGCTCCTTGAGGGTCTCCCGCTCCTCCTGGGCCATCTCTTGCAGGTCGCGGTCGCTCTCCGGGTTGTTGAGCAGTTCCATGGTCTCCCGCATCTGCTGTTCCAAGGTGTGCAAAACCCGCTGGGCCTCCACCACCGGATCCAGTTCGGCGTATTCCTTGCTCAGACGGGCAAACAGGGCGGAGTTGGTACCGGTTTGAGCCTGACCCAACAGGTCACTCAATTCGGCATGACGGCGGGCCATCAGATCCAGCTTTTGGGAAAGATTGTGCGACACATCCATAGATTGATCAGACCGTTTCGGTCACTCCAATTCAAAAAGTTTGCGGGTGGCATCCACATACAGTGAGCCATCCGGTTCGGCGGCCAATTGACGCAATTGGCTGAGGGGAGAGTGCAACATTTTATTGACCAACAGACGCCCCAGGGCCTCCAGCCGTTTTTGCCCCTCCGGGGTCAGATCAGACCAGCCGGCCACCGCTTTGGCCACCTCCTGATCACGCAGGGTTTCCATCTTTTGCCGCAACGCCACCAACGTGGGGACCACCTCCAGGGTATCCAACCATTGGTTGAAGGCGGGCACGGCCTGGGTGATCATCGCCTCGGCGGCGGCCATCTCCCGGCCGCGGTCCTGCTGGTTACCGGCGACTATTTTGCTCAAATCGTCAATATCGTACAGAAAGGCATTGTCCACGTCACTGATTTTCGGATCCAGATCCCTGGGTACGGCAATATCGATATAAAACTGGGGCCGTTGCCGCCGTTGTTTGAGTGCCCCACGGACCATGGCGGCACTGACCAGGGGCGTGGCGGATCCCGTGGAAGAGATCACGATATCGGCCCGGTGCAACAGGCCACCCACCGCATCCAGGGGATGGGCCTCCCCCTGAAAGCTCTCCGCCAAGGTTTGGGCACGGGCCAGGGTGCGGTTGGCCACCAGAATGGTGACCCCATGGGAGGTCAGGTGGCGGGCCGCCAGTTCACACATCTCCCCGGCCCCCAACAACAGGCAGGTATGTCCAGTCAGTTCGCCAAATATTTTGCGGGCCAGGGTGACGGCCACCGAGGCAATGGAGACGGGGTGGCGGGCAATACTGGTCTCGGTACGAATCTGCTTGGCCACCTGGAAGGCCATGTGAAAAAATTTGTTCAAGACGGTTTTGGCCGCCCCGTTTTCGACCGCATCCCGGTAGGCCTGTTTCATCTGGCCCAGAATCTGGGCCTCGCCCACCACCAGTGAATCCAGACTGGAGGCCACGCGAATGCCGTGGCGCATGGCTTGGGTGCCGACATGGCTGTAGAGGTGGGGCTGGAGGGTATCCATGGCCACCCCACGACTGGTCGCCAGCCATTGGCTGGCCGTTGCGATGCCGTGCTCCGGTTCGGTGCAGACGCTGTACAGTTCCACCCGATTGCAGGTGGAGACCAACAGCCCTTCGTGCATCCCCTCCAGGCTCAGCAAGCGGTTCAGAAAGGGGGCCGTCTCCTCGGCAGTGAAGGCCAACCGCTCGCGCAGTGCCACTGGCGTCGTTTTATGATTCAGCCCAACAACGATGAGTTTCATAGTGTGTATGGTATCGACATGCGACCAACGGAAAATACGCCACTTTCGAGACAAAAAGGTGATGATAACCCGAATGCAGCCATCGATGAAAGGGTTCTTCCCAACTCCCCTCCATTTCAACCGCTTGCCAATGGGGGTCGAATGGGATAGAGTGAATGCACTGAGGGTGGATGGACGGCGGGGCGTAGCGCAGCCTGGTAGCGCATCGGCTTTGGGAGCCGAGGGTCGGAGGTTCGAATCCTCTCGCCCCGACCATTTTCATCCTGACCCCCTGCACAGAGATCCAGCGAGGCAGGAGCATGGCCCGCGCCCGTAGCTCAATTGGATAGAGCAACGGCCTTCTAAGCCGTAGGCTACAGGTTCAAGTCCTGTCGGGCGCACCAGTTAAATCAAGCAGTTACGGCTACCGTTTCGGTGGCCGTTTTTATTTTCCGCGTTTATGGGTTCCTCTATGGGTTCCTTCTGCTTTTGACTGCCCTTGATTGCGGGTGATTTCTGCCGCCTGTCGGGTGCCTTGAATGTCATGGGTTCCCCTGTGGGTTCCTCTCCAACATACCCCACCGATCCACCCCGCCCATCCCCTCCAGACAATCACCCATCGTTACCGATCCAGCA
>CAIWLA010000582.1 GCA_903913345.1 uncultured Magnetococcales bacterium
CGCTCCCGCACCGCCTTCTGATACTTGAACTTGGTGTAGTCCATAATCTTGCAGACCGGCGGCTTGGCTTGCGGTGCCACCTCCACCAGATCCAAACTGGCCTCGATCGCACGAGACAAGGCCTCTTGTCGGCTGACAATGCCGACCTGTTCCCCCTTCTCATCGATCAAGCGCACTTCGGGCACCCGAATCTGCTCGTTGATACGGGCGGCATCCACCGTCACGGGGGCCGCCGGGGCCGCCGGGGCCGCTGGCGCATGATGCGGCGTGGGCGATGGCGGTCTGGGTTTCAAAGGTGGTTTGGCGATGATGTTCTCTCCCGATTAATGGTTGGTTGTCTCTTCCAGAAGCCGGTCGGCAAAGGCCTCCACCGCAATCGTGCCGTAAGTCTTCCCGCCACAATCCCGGGGACTGACCGCCCCCTCCCTCTTTTCCTGGTCCCCCACAATCAGCAACCAGGGCACCTTCTTCAAGGTGTGTTCACGAATTTTATAGCCCACTTTCTGGCTGCGCAGATCCGCCTCCACCCGAAATCCCTGGGCACGCAAGCGATCCCGAACCTCGGCCGCCCAATCGTTCTGGTCATCGGTGATGGTCAAAACCACCGCCTGCACCGGAGCCAGCCAGACCGGAAAATGGCCCGCATAATGTTCGATCAAAATGCCAAAAAACCGCTCCAGCGAACCCATCAGGGCACGATGGATCATGATCGGCCGGTGCCGCCCCCCATCCTCTCCGATGTAATATATATCAAATCGCTCCGGCAAATTAAAGTCCAATTGAATGGTCGAACACTGCCACTTGCGCCCAATGGTATCGGTAATCTTGACATCAATCTTTGGACCATAAAAGGCCCCACCCCCCACATCCTCCACAAAAGGGAGACCACGCCGGGTGATCGCCTGCTTCAGGGCCACCGTGGCCTTCTCCCAGATGGCATCCGAACCGACCGACTTGGCCGGTCGCGTCGAGAGATTGATCTCAAATTCGTGAAACCCAAAGGCCTGCAAGGTCGCCAGGGTCAGATCCAGAATACCCCGTATCTCCGCCTCGATCTGATCCTCCCGGCAAAAGACATGGGCATCATCCTGGGTAAAACCCCGTACCCGGAACAGCCCGTGCAACACCCCGGACATTTCATATCGATAGACCGTACCCAACTCCGCCCACCGCAAGGGAAAATCCCGGTGCGAATGGAGATGCGTGTTGTAAATCAACACATGAAACGGGCAGTTCATCGGGCGCAGTTGATAGGGCTGTTCATCCACCAGCATCGGGCTGAACATGGAATCCCGATAAAAATCCAAATGACCAGAGGTGCGCCACAGATCCAGATGGGCAATATGGGGCGTAAACAGCAGTTCATAACCCGCCTCCACATGGACCTTTTTCCAATAGGTCTCGATCACCTGCCGCACCCGCGCCCCCATCGGATGCCAAAAGACCAACCCCCCACCCGCCTCCTCATGCAGGGAAAAGAGATCCATCTCCCGGCCCAGACGACGATGATCCCGCTTTTCCGCCTCCGCCAGTTGGGTCAGATAGCCATCCAGCCCCTTTTTGTCCGGCCAGGCGGTGCCATAAATGCGTTGCAACTGCTTGTTGCGGGCGTCCCCCCGCCAATAGGCCCCCGCCACCGACAACAGCTTGAACGCCTTCAGATGGCCCGTGTGCGGGACATGCGGACCCCGACACAGATCCACAAAGGTTCCCTGCCGGTAGAGGGAAATGGTCTGCCCATCGGGAATCTCGGCAATCAGCTCCGCCTTGAAAAATTCCCCCTGGGACTGGAAAAAGGCCATCGCCTCCCCACGGGTCATCGCCTCCCGTTGTATCGGCAGTGCCTGCTGGCTGAGTGCCAACATGCGCGCCTCAATGGCGGCCAAATCATCGGGGGTGAAGGGTCGATCAAAGTCAAAATCATAATAAAAACCGTTTTCCACCGCCGGGCCGATCGTCACCTGGGCCGACGGAAACAGCCCCTTCACCGCCTGCGCCAGCAAATGGCTGGTGGAGTGGCGCAGAATTTTCAACCCCACATCCGAGGCGGCCGTCACCACCGTCACCAGGGCATCGGCCTCCAGTCGATGGCTCAGATCCACCAGTTGCCCATCCACAGTGCCCGCCAACGCCGCCCGCGCCAACCCCTGGCCGATGGCGGCCGCCACCTCCGCCAACGTCACCGGTCCCGCAAACGCCTTGATCGAACCGTCCGGCAATGTTGCCTGAATCATCGTCATTCGTCCTTGACCATTCCCGCGACCCGTTGAATCACCTGACACAACTGCGTCGCCATCTCCTCAATGCGCTCCTGATTGTCCCCCTCCAGCATGACCCGCATGATCGGCTCGGTGCCCGATTTGCGTACCAGCAACCGACCAACCCCCACCAGGGCCTGCTCCGTATCGGCAATCGCCTCCTGAACCTCTGGATTGGCCAGGAGATCCCGACCCGGCGGCACCACCACATTCTGCAACACCTGGGGCACAATCTCCATCCCCGTGATCAACTCCGACGGGGGCAACGGCTGGAGGCCATCCCTTCCAATATCTTCAAGGCCGAGACAATACCATCGCCGGTGGTGTTCTTGTCCAGAAAAATCATGTGCCCGGACTGTTCGCCACCCAGATTGTAGCCGTGCTGCAACATGTGATCCAATACATACCGATCCCCCACCTGGGTCCGGGCCAGGGTCAGGTCATGCTGCGCCAAAAACCGCTCCAATCCCAGGTTGGACATGACCGTGGCCACCACCCCGCCGCCACGCAAGCTCCCCTCCTTCTGCATGGCCAACGCACTCATGGCCAGGACATGGTCGCCATTCAGTATCCGGCCCTTCTCGTCGCACACCAGGAGGCGGTCGGCATCACCATCAAAGGCCACGCCAATATCGGCCCGCACCTCCAGCACCTTTTTCTGGATCGTCTCCGGGTGCAGGGCACCAAATCCGTCATTGATATTATAACCGTTGGGGGCATTGCCAATGGGGATCACCTCCGCCCCCAACTCCCAAAAAACCGCCGGAGCCACCTTGTAGGAGGCCCCATGGGCGCA
>CAIWLA010000583.1 GCA_903913345.1 uncultured Magnetococcales bacterium
CGGCTGGGCAAAACGGCGCACCTTGCGCAACGCGGGCAGCCAGATGCTGTAGGATTGGCTCTGATTGTCATCCACAAAATCGGTCACCAGCATCCCGGTACCCCGCAGATTGCCGGAGGTAAAGATGGCCAAATCCTTGGCCTTGATCACACCATCACTGTATTCATTGTTGAGATACCGTTTGACCGTGTTGGTGGTGGCCTGCTCCCCCGTGCCACGGGTGACAATCACTGTCACAACACGGCCATTCATTTCAATCGCCACATTTTTCAAGGCGTAGAAATGGTTGACAAAATAGACCTGATCAACCATCTGGTCGGCCGTGGGTATGGTGCCGGACGGGGGCAAGGGCAGATCATACGGAACACCCGCCCAGGCCGACCCACACAGCCCCGCCAACAAAACCAGGGCCAACAGGGATCGAAAAATCGGTGTTGTCATGGAGAATCGCTTTCCCTCTATTGAATGTCCCATTACGCGACCCACACCTTAAGGCATATACAGGATCGGAAGCAGAAAATTTTATCACTTCTCAAAATGGCCCACAGCGTCACGTTCTGTGCAACAGAGCGGAGCCAGTGTTGCACAATCCGACCGGATTCTGGCTCGGATTCTATGCTGCAAGATGCTGATTCGTCCAATTAAATTTTCACCAAACCCCATCCAGAGCAAAAAAATTTCGTCATGCTTGACCTGGATCAAGTATGACGAAATTTGACCGGGCACCTTTTGTGAGGAATGGTGTACCATGCCCGTTCCTGGTATCATGGTCTTTTTTTTGGTCAGAGAAAGAAGACCGGCTGTATCGTTTCCCATCGGTTGTTTCCGGATCCGACGCTGGCCCGCGTGGAATGGACAAAAGGGGGATTGGGTTTCATGAATATCGAGTGGGTGAAACAACTGGGCAACCGACGGGTATTGTTGCCTCTGCTGGTTCTGGGTCTGATTTTTGTCATCAGCGGGGCATTGATTTCCCAGCGGGTGGATGTGGCCATTCAGGCCTATCAGGATGCCTATCTCTCCCTCAGTGCCCATCTGTTGCAGGAGCGGTTTGACAAAATGGCGGAGGCCCACCGCAATCGACTCAAGGTGCTGGCCATTCGGCCAGAGGTCGGGGAGGGACAATTCGTCATCAAGGCGGAGGGCAATGCCGAGCCGTTGGGCAAGATCCTGCGGCAGGAGATGCAATCGGCCAGGGCCGATCGCATTCAGGCCGTGGACAAGAAAGGGCAGATCCTGTTCCAGGATGGGACGCTGCCCTTTGATCCCGTTCCCGTCCTGGCCGATCAGGTGGCAATCATCCAGGCCCATCCACCGATCCAGGATCCGCAAAACCAATTGGACGAGGTGGTCGATTCCCGACTGGTCTACGCCGACGACCATTTTTATCTCCTGACCGTGGCCCCCCTGCTGGATGTGGAGGATATTGTCGGGGTGATCATTCTGGTCCATTCCCTGGGGGATGAGACCTTGCTGACGCTGCAAACCGAGATGAGCAACCACTATTTTGCGGGTGCCCATCTGTTTCAATTTTCCCTGGCCACCGGGCAGAATGTGGTCAATTCCACCCTTGGCCAGAATTTCGCGCCGGTTTTCCCCGCCACCTTTCCCCTCCCTTTTGATCAAACCGTGGCCGGACACACCTTCAGACACATTCCCGTGGCCATTGAAAACAGCCCCTTTTATCTGGTGCTCAGCTCCGACAACTCGGTTCTGGGTGGTCTGCATCGGGTGATCCGCTTCATTCTGATGGGGGTCTTTGTCACCGTCCTGGTGTTGCTGTTGGTGATTATTTTATTCAACAACAGGCAGTTGTACATGAAACAACAGGCCCGTGACCTGCAAGAGCGGGAGACCCGTTTCCGTCGTCTGGCGGATGCCGCCCTGGAGGGTATCGTCTTCAGCGAGGGGGCGTCCATCCTGGATGCCAATCAGGCCTTTGCCGAGATGTTCGGCTATTCGATACCGACGTTGACCGGGCGGGCCATTCTGGATCTCGTGGTCCCGGAGCAGCATGGCTGGGTGGAGACCAACCTGGGCAGTTCCAACGAGGCCTTGTACGAGGTCTCCTGTCTCCGCCAGGATGGCAGTCGCTTTCTGGCGGAGGTGCGCTCCAGAGAGATCGAATATGGGGAACGCATGGTGCGGGTCACGGCCATGCGGGACATTACCCAGCGCAAACAGGATGAACAGCGACTGCAAGCGGCCAAGGAGCAGGCGGAGCGCGATTTTCTGGAATTGCAGGCCATGGATCGGCAAAAAACGGCCTTGAACCAGCAACTCAGCCTGACCCTGGAGGAGGTCCGGGAGGCCAACCACCGCATCATGGAAAGCATTCGGTATGCGGAGCGGATCCAACGCTCCCTGCTGCCCAGAGAGGAGTATTGGCAGGAGCTTCTGCCCAACAGCTTTTTCCATTGGCAACCACGGGATGTGGTCAGCGGCGACCTGATTTTTCTCCATCAGGCCGAGCAGGGGAAAGTGATTGTCCTGATGGATTGCACGGGACACGGGGTTCCCGGTGCCCTGATGACCATGGTCGCCCACAGCACGCTCCACCGCATCATTGTCAACGAGGGGTGCCTGGACGATCCGGCGAAAATATTGCAGCGTCT
The DNA here is from genome assembly GCA_903913345.1 of uncultured Magnetococcales bacterium. Lineage (GTDB taxonomy): Bacteria > Pseudomonadota > Magnetococcia > Magnetococcales > Magnetaquicoccaceae > Magnetaquicoccus. The sequence continues at coordinate 2,616 of CAIWLA010000583.1, forward strand.
GAATCGTCGCATCAAACTGCAAATCCATCAGGACGAGGACAGCTTTTTTACCGATGTCGGCCTGGATTGCGGCATCTGTTTTATCCCGAACGGGGCGGAGCAGATCACCTTTGCGGGTGCCCACACCGACCTTCATCTCGTCACCCACGAGGGGATTCAAACCATTCGCGGCAACCACAACAGCATCGGCTATCGGCATTCGGACCAGGATTACACCTTTCTCAACCACCAGATTCCCCTGGCAGATGCCACCAATTGCTACCTCTTTTCCGATGGTCTCCTGGATCAGTTGGGTGGCCCCCATCAGATACCTTTCGGACGGAAGCGGTTGCTCAGCCTGATTGACACCCTGCGGGCGGATCCCCTCTCCCAGCATGGCAAGGCCATTTTGCAGACCGTGGAGGCCTATCGCGGCGAGCGGGAGTGGCAGGATGATGTCACTTTGATCGGTTTTCAGACCCGACACTCGGCATCCTGAGTGTCACACACCCTTTTGATTTCCATGGAGAGGCAACGGCGATGCTCGAACAGATATTTGATTTTTACCAGCAATTAACCAGCAAGGGGGTCATCTTTTGTTCCACTGGACCGCTGAATCAGGCGGTGATCGAAAACCTGGCCACCACCCTGCGTTCCAAGGTGGAACTCAAGGATGGCAATGCCTCGCTCGCCATGAAGGTACTGTCCATTTTTGTCGAACAGGTGCAAAATATTGTCCGCTACTCCGAGGACCGGGTGATCAAGGAGATCCCACAGCATACCGAACATGGGCAGGGGATCTGTATCATCGGCTACGAGAATGAACATTATTATATCATCTCCGGCAATCGGATCCGCAACGAGGATGTGGCGCGCATCGAGGCCAAAATTGCCGTCTTGCGCACGATGGACCAGGCGGCCCTGAAGGCCTATTTTTTTGAACAGCGCAAAAAAGGCCCCGATGCCCTCAGCAAAGGGGCTGGACTGGGGTTGATCGATATGGTGCGCAGGGGCAAGGAGATGGATTATCATTTCCACCGGGTGGATGAGCAATTTACTTTTTTCGTCATCAAAGTGGTGGTATAGGAGGAAACCATGGACAATTTGCACATTGAACCAACCAAATCTTCACCGCGTGTCTCTTTTGATTGTCACCGTCATGTGCTGGAGATCGTGGGTGAGTCCTACCCGGAAGATGCCCACCTTTTTTACAGGCCTGTGTTTGACTGGCTGAACGACTATCTGGCTCAACTGGGCGAGGAGACGGTGCAGGTCAAGGTGGATGTCAGCTATTTCAACAGCAGTTGCTCCAAGGTTTTCATGGATCTGTTTGAACTGCTCGATGATCAGGTGCAGAACGGCAAATCCATCGAGGTCTATTGGATCTCCCACGAGGAGAACGATATGGGGATCGAATGTGGCGAGGAGTTCAAGGAGTGCGTGGTTGCCTTGCCCATCCATATAACCATTCGTTCGTGATCATTCATTTTGCGGTGGATAAAAGAGATTGACCATGGGCAGTGACGGTGATTTTGTCAGTAAAGAGGATGCCATCGTGCAGCGGGCGCGCCAGGTGTTGCAGGGGGCCACGGGGTGCCATCCAGAGATGTTGGCCAGCTTTGAAGAGTTGTTGAACAACTTTGAAAAGCTCAACCGCAAGTTGGGGGCCATGATGCGCATCAGTGACAAGCAGCAACTCAAGATCAACAACACCAATCATGCCCTGATGGAGATCAAGGAGCAGTTGGAAATACGCAACGATTTTATCCGCAACGCCTTTGGTCGGTATGTCTCCGATGAGGTGGTCCACTCCCTGCTCGACTCCCCGGAAGGGCTGAATATGGGGGGTGAAAAGCGCGAGGTGACCATTTTGATGTCCGACATGCGGGGCTTTTCCGCCATCAGTGACACCCTCTCCCCGGAACAGGTGATGGGGATGCTCAATATTTATCTGGATGAATTGACGGATGTCATCGAGGCCCACCAGGGGACCATTGATGCCTTTATCGGCGATGGGGTGTTGGTGGTTTTTGGTGCCCCGGTGCATCGCCCGGACCATCCACAGCAGGCGGTGGCCTGTGCCGTGGCCATGCAGTTGGCCATGGAGCGGGTCAATCGACGCAACCGGGAGGCGGGTTATCCAGAGATTGCCATGGGGATTGGCCTCAACACGGGCAGTGTGGTGATGGGCAATATTGGCAACCAGAAACGGTGCAAGTTTACGGTGATCGGCATGAATGTGGTCCATGCCTCCCGGATCGAATCCTGCACCATCGGTGGGCAAATCCTGATTTCCGAGAGCACCCGGCACCGTTGTGGCGATCTGTTGACCATCAACCAGACCCTGAACGTCATGCCAAAGGGGTACAAGGAGTCGATTGTCATCTATGAAGTGGGGGGGATTGGCGGGTCGTATAACGTCTTTCTGCCCGCGCCCGTCCCGGTGGAGATCTGCCCCCTGGCCCCCCCCAGGATGGTCCGTTGCGCCGTGATCCAGGACAAGCAGGTGGATGACCTGCTCTGGCCCGCCCGGATTCTCGGCGTGGGCGACAAGCTCTTCCGTCTGCACACCGGGCAGCCATTGACCCCGTTGCTCAATCTTAAAATTTTGCTGACCGAAGAGGGGAACGACCGGGTGGAGCTGTTTGGCAAGGTGTTGAAGCAAGAGGAACCGGAGGGGGATGTCTATCTGGTAGCCCTCACCCACATTCCGCCGTTGGCCGAGGCATGGCTGGCGGCACTGGGTTCTGTGAACACAATATTGGCTTGACTGGGCACAAGACTTGGGTGTCACACACTACTTTGGTTCCCATGGAGAGGCAACGGCGATGCTCGAACAGACATTTGATTTTTATCAGCAATTAACAAACAAGGGGGTTCTTTTCTGTTCCACTGGACCGCTGAATCAGGCGGTGATTGAAAATCTGGCCACCACCCTGCGCTCCAAGGTGGAATTCAAGGATGGCAATTCTTCGCTCGCCATGAAGGTATTGTCCATTTTTGTCGAACAGGTGCAAAATATTGTCCGCTACTCCGAGGACAGGATGATCAAGGAGATCCCGCAGCATACCGAACATGGGCAGGGGGTTTGTATCATCGGCTACGAGGATGAACATTATTACATCATCTCCGGCAATCGGATTCGCAACGAGGATGTGGCGCGCATCGAGGCCAAAATTGCCGTCTTGCGCACGATGGATCAGGCGGCCCTGAAGGCCTATTTTTTTGAACAGCGCAAAAAAGGCCCCGATCCTTTCAGCAAGGGGGCCGGACTGGGGCTGATCGATATGGTACGCAGGGGCAAGGAGATGGATTACCATTTCCACCCGGTGGATGATAGATTTACTTTTTTTGTCATTAAAGTGGTGGTATAGAAGCCGGAGGGGGAGGGTTTTGCCTTGCGGCCCAAACGTGTGATACAGTGCGGGCATTATTCAACAACCTGGGAGGGGGTTGTCATGTCCAAGTCTGTTACCCTTACCGCACATGTCGATCCAAACCTGGATGCCGAGTCAAGCCGCTTGGCAGCGGCGGCGGGTCGTACAAAATCATGGCTCGGTTCGGTCCCCCGATTTTAAGAGAGAAATCCGGCGGCATCTTGGTGCCCCATAGCCTTGTGCAAAGATTCGCGTCACGAGGGATCGGCAAGGACGCTTTCAATGGTTGGAGCGTCCAAAATTCGCAACGTCCATTCCTCCAAGGTAGCCGGTTCGGCTTTGGCTATTTTTTCGCCAGCCCAAGCGGGTATGGCACCGAAGCGGCGTTGCAACAGGCGCGTCAGAATCGATGCACCTTCTTCCTGGCGACCTTCCCGCTTCCACTCCGGTTTTCCTTTGGCAATAATATCCTGCGCAAATTGAGACATCATGGCATTTTCCTCCTCTGGACGCACAGTGCGGATGATCTCCCGCACCATTGGCTCGTCATAACTCCCATACGCTTCAACAATATACCGCATAATGATGTAAAAGTCTTCCCACCCCAGAACTCACTTCCCCCCTGGATATCAGGATGGATCCGTCAACACGCTGTCCAGGGTTGGGGCATCCAGGATACGGAGGCTCCACTCCTCCAGGGTGAACAACCCGGCATCGGCTATCTTCTGGCTGGCCCACGGGGGCAGGTCGCCAAAACGGCGTTGGAGTTGACGGGTCAATGTGTCCGCCTTGCCTTTCTTCTCGCCGTCCCGCTCCCCCTCCTCCCGCGCCTGTTCAACCGCCCCCCGCGCATCCGCAATGGCAATACCGGCATTGTCGTACATTTCAAGCTCCTCAGCCGTCATGTTGGCCACCATGGCCATCTCAAAGGCATGGCGGAACGGAGCCGCATTCAGCTTTTCGGGAATGTTTTTCAACAATCCGGCATACTTGATGAAGTAGATCCACTTGTCGAGAATGTCGTCCAGATCCTCCAATTGTTTTGAGAACTTGGGAAGCTCGACAAAGATGTGGAGGATCTCCTGCAAGTAGGTTTGGCCCGTGATGGTCTCCCTCGACTCATGACGTGAGACACAATGGTCAAAACCGCCGAACAGGATAAAATCGGTGATGGTGATGGCAATCACCTGATTCAGCTTGGGATAGTCTTCAC
>CAIWLA010000584.1 GCA_903913345.1 uncultured Magnetococcales bacterium
CTCATTGCCAACCTGCTGGAGCAGGTGACGGCCATCGGCAATGGCTCCTCTGCGGCCATTCGGGCCGATATTCAGGAATATATTACAACGTTTGAACACCTGATCGAGGCGTTGACCCAAAGTCAGGCCCTGCGGGTGACATTGGCCAGCCAGCGGGAGGTGATTGAGATCCAGGTCTATGAACTGGAAAACCGTTCCCTGGAGTCCGTTCTCAACGACCTGCATCTGGCCGAAATGGAATATTTGGGCCATCCCGATGGGCGGCGGATCAACAGCCTTCGGGTCATTCTGGACCGTCTGGCGCGGGATACCGCCGAGTCGGTGTCCAAAAGACAGCAGCCGTTGGATATGACGGCCTATGAGCAGACCCTGGCCGCCCTGGAGGCCAAGAACACCCAGGTTGAGCAAAATATGGGCAGTATGGAAAATATTGCCCTGAAAATCACGGAGGATGTCAAGCGGCAGATGCAGGCGGTGGATCAAAAAACGACCGAGCAGGTGATTGCCACCGAGACCAGGGCCGCCCAGACCCAATGGACCAGTCTGGTCTGGACGGGGATCGGGGTGTTGTTGACGGTGATCATCGGCCTGTGGGTGGGACAGGTGTTTCAACGCCAGATGGTCAAGGTGCCCAGGGGGTTGGATATGTTGGCCAGCGGGGATTTGACCTTCCATTTTGAGGTGCCCGCCCACTCCAAGAATGAGCTGTTTCAGATCATGGATGCGGCCAACCGGTTGGCCGACAGTCTGGAGCAGTCCATTCGTTCGGTGATCCATGTCACCGATAGTGTCAATCGGGCCTCGGCGGAAATATCGGCGGCCGTGGAGCAGCAATCGACCACAGCGGTGCAGCAGGTGGCCTCGGTCACGGAGATCACCTGCACCATGGAAGAGTTGTCCTCCTCGTCGGCCCAGATTGCGGACAATGCCCGCAAGGTGTTGCACATGTCCAGCCAGGCCCGGATCAAGACCAATCAGAGTGCGACGGAGATGGCGATGGTCATTGACCGCATGAAAAAGATTACCAAAGCCAATCGCAGAAGCAGTCGGGCCATTGTCGAATTGGGCCGGAAATCGGTGGAGATCACGGACATTATGAACATGATCAATACAATAGCCGATCAGACCAAATTGCTGGCCTTCAATGCGGCCCTGGAGGCGGCCAGCGCGGGGGAGGCGGGCAAACGGTTTGGGGTGGTGGCGGTGGAGATTCGTCGTCTGGCGGATTCGGTGATGGAGTCCACCGGCCACATTGCAGCGCGGGTGGAGCAGATTCATGAGACCATCCGAAAATTGGTGGACAATGCCCAACGGGATGCGGTGCAGGTGGAGGAGGGGATGACCATCAGCGTGCGGGCGGCGGGCATATTGGCGGAGGTGGTGGAGGGGGTGGGGACCACCACCGATGCCACGCAGCAAATTTCCCTGGCCACCCAGCAACAGGAGACGGCCAACCGGCAAATTCTGGTGGCCTTGCAGGGGATTGAGCAGGGGATTCAGCAAAGTTCCGTCTCCATCAACCAGACCAGTCAGGGGATCAAGGCGATGGCCTGTCTGGCGCAAAACCAGCAGGAGCAGGTGGAAAAATTCAAGTTGTCCGGGATGGATTGGCACGAAGGAAACCGCTAGCATGGCGTTGGACCGCACCCAATTTGTCGCCTCTTTTCTGGCGGATGCCCAGGAGCATGTGGCCGAGATGGATCGGTGTCTGCTGGAATGGGAGCAACAGCCGGAGGCGGGTGGTCAGGCGGGTGCCACCATGGACCGGCTGTTTCGGGCGGCACATACCCTGAAAGGGTCGTCGCGGATGATGCGGTTTCCGGCGATTGCGGTGACGGCGCACAAAATGGAGGATCTCCTGGCTGCCCTGCGGGATCAGCGTGTGGTCTGGTCGAGTCGGGTGGGGGATCTCCTGTTGGCCGCTCTGGACGCCCTGCGGGGTCTGCTCGATCAGGTGGCCAGTGGGGCGGGTGCCCTGGAGGAGGATGGGGCACTCTGTCTGGCGTTGGAACAGATGGCCAGCGGTGCCGGGATGGCCCCGGTGACGGGGGCGGTTGATCTCTCCCCCCCGGTGGACGCCGCTGCCCCGGTGGTTGGGGAGGCCGTGGTTCCGCTGGCGGACATTTCTTCCCTCCCGATGGGGGCGGAAGGGCCACAGGAGGCCATTCCGCCCGTGGTGGCGGTCGCGGAGAGGGCGGTTGCCCCGCCATCGGCAGAGGCCAAAAAGGGTGTTTCGTCTGGACGGGTGTTGGCCATGCGTCCGATTGGCCGGGGCAGTGATGCGACCATTCGCATGGATGCCAGTCAGGTGGATCGCCTGTTGCAGACGGTGGGGGAGTCGCTCTTTTTTCGGAAGCGGATCAAGCAGCGTCTGCACGATGTCAAGGGTGCTCATGAGCTGTCTGCCGCCGCTGCCCGTCGTCCCTCCGGTCGGCGGGTGGCCGCCCTCCAGGCCCACCTGCAACAAACGCTGACCCGGATGAAGGAGGATGTCAATCTCCTGGATCTGGTCTTTGATGCCTTGTACACCCACACCCTGGAGATGCGCCTGCTGCCCCTCTCCACCCTGTTTGACATGTTTCCCCGCCTGGTGCGTGATCTGGCCAAGGCCAATGGCAAGCAGATTGAGTTGGTGGTTCGGGGTGGCGAGACCCGTCTGGACCGGATGATGATTGAAAAACTGGGGGATGTCTTTCTCCACCTGCTGCGCAATGCCGTGGATCATGGCATTGAAACGCTCGATGAACGGCAGCGGTTGGGCAAGCCCAGTTCGGGCCTCATCCAGGTGTTGGCGGGGACTCAGGGGGGGGATGTCACCATCGAATTGCGGGATGATGGGGGGGGGATTGCCCTGGAGAGACTCCAGGCGGTGGCCCTGCAAAAAAATATTGTGACGGCAGAACGGCTGGCGCAACAGTCCCGTTCCGAGATCATCGAGCTGATTTTTCATCCCGGTTTGACCACCCATGCGATCATTACGGATACATCCGGGCGCGGGGTGGGGATGGATGTGGTCAAGAAAAATATTGTGGAGGTGTTGCAGGGGTCCATTCGGGTGGAGAGTGAAGAGGGGCAGGGCACCCATTTTCTCATCCGTCTGCCGCTGACCCTGGCGACGGTACGGGTGTTGCTGTTTCGGGTGGCCGGTTTTTTGTTTGCCATACCGGGTGGTTCCATTGCCGAGGTGTTGCAGGTTCCAGAGGCCGATTTGATTCCGGTGGTCGGGGGTCGAGCGGTGCGGCTGCGGGAACAGGTGGTGCCGGTGTTGGCGTTGCAGACGGTGCTGGGGGTGGTCCCATCGATCCCTTTGACGCCCCTCAAAAACCACCATACCGTGTTGATCCTGGTCCATCGGCAGGAGAGTCGGGGGTTGATCTGCGATGGTTTGGTGGATGAAGAGGTGGTGGTATTAAAGCCGCTGCCCTATTTTATGCGGCGGCATCCCTTTGCCTCCGGACTGATGATCTCCGGCCAGAATGAGATTGTCCTGGTGTTGGATGGCAGTCTGTTGTGGAAGCAGATGGAGCAGATGGGTACACGATCGTCACCGGTCCCTCTTGCCGTGGGTGTGAAAGGTGGTCGGCGGATATTGGTGGTGGACGATTCCCGCAACACCCGTGAGATTGAGCAGGCCATTTTGCAAGCGGCCGGTTATCAGGTGAGTCTGGCCGAGAATGGGGAGGAGGGGTACGAAAAGGCGGAGCAGCAGCCGTATGATCTGGTGGTGACCGATGTGGAGATGCCCCGGATGGATGGTTTTTCCCTCACCCGACGGCTGCGGCAGCACGAACGGTATCGGCACACACCGATTATTCTGGTGACTTCGCGGGACAAGGAGTCAGACAAAAAGCGGGGGATCGAGGCGGGGGCCTCGGCCTATATTGTCAAGGGGGCCTTTGATCAGAGCCATTTGTTGGATACGGTGCGCAATTTATTGGGGGAGTGAGGGGGGCATTCTCTGTTCTCACCATGCCGACACACCGTTTCCAACGGTTTGCTTCCAGACACCCATAACCGTTTTCGGCTCCCGTTTGAAATGCGCTTGCCCTGAATCCGGTCCATAATCCAGTGGCAAGGTGCGGCCATGTGCGGTATAGTGCGCGGAGGTTCAAGGGGATTGACCACCTTTCAGGAAACTGACCACCATGGGTACCGCCATCGCCAGACCATTTGATCCATTGGACGACCCCACCCCTCGCGCCCTCCGCTCTACCCCCGACACCGAACCATTGACAGTGGCCACTCCGTCCGCTCAACCGGTCCCCCGTTATGGCCGCAGTCCGTTGTCCAGCGCAAGCGGGTGGTGGTGTCTCATCCTGATCCTCCTTGGCTGGCTGCCGGTCTCCGTCCATGCCGAACCCGCCCCCCCCCTCTCCTGTCGTCAACTGGCACGCCTGGCCGAGGAGCAATTTCGCATTCCCTCGCCCCTGTTCGAGGCCCTGGTCATGACCGAGAGCAGCAACAACCCCTATGCCATCCACGTGAACGGGACGGAATACCAGCCCAAAACCAGGGCTGAGGCCATCCGCATCCTGAAACCCGGCATCGCCGAAAAGGCCGATGTGGGCTGCGGGCAAATCTCCATGCGCTACCACCGTGACCGGTTCGGCTCCCCCATCCAGGCACTCGATCCGGTGATCAACATTTTATATTCGGCCTCTTTCCTGCTGGAAAATTATCAACGCTACGGGGACTGGACCAAGGCCATCGCCTATTACCACTCTTCCATCCCATCCAATCAGAAAACCTATCTGTGTCGCGTTGCCACCCGTGTGGAACCCCTGCTGGGGCTGCCCAGTAAACCCTGTCCATGAACCGGGAGGCCCCGATCTCCCCAATGGTCAGCCCCCCACAAGGGGACGGTTGCCCAAATTCAACGAATCACGGCGTCCTCGGCGTCCAGTTCCTCGCCATCTCCTGCGCCTGGGCAATCTGGACCGGGGTCATCCGCTCGGTCAGCAGATCCCGACTGTTGACGGCCTCCTGAACCCCTTGTGCTGCGGCCAGATTCAACCACAGGTGGGCCTGGATGTAGTCCTGCGGGACACCTTGACCCTTGCTGTACCGAAGACCAAGCGTATATTGCGCCATGGCATCCCCCCGTTCGGCCGCCAGACGAACCGCATCCCCTCCAGCCTGTGGTCTCTGTTGATGCGTCTCCACCCCGCGTGGCTGCAGCATCTGACGCGGCATCGACTTCTCTTGTTGAGGCGTCTCATCCACCCCGCGTGCCTGCGGCATCTGGCGAGGCATCGACTTCTCTTTCCGGCAAGTCACGTCACCATTATCGTCGTCGGTAAACTCTTCATCCAAACGGCATGCACTGAAATTGATTTTGCCCTTGAGGCCTATTTCCATCTTCTCTCCCGCCCGGAGAGCCTGGGTTTGGGTGTAATATCCCGATGAAGGGTATGGGTTGTGACCCAATATTTTCGGCCCATCGCCACACCTTTCCTTGTGATCTTTCAACTCTCCACAATAAACGACCAAAATATCATAATCGCACATGTTCTTGATGATGGCTTTCCGGCTGCTTTTGCTGGCATTGATACACACATCGGCATTCTCTCCCGCCTCTTGGGCGATGGAAAGATGAACACATGAGAAAACCAATACAAAAACAACAAAAATCAGTCTGATCACTTCGAATCACCCTCCCCTTGCCCTGTTGAATAAAACGGCACCCCCCCGGCCAGGCCGGGGGGGTGCCATGAATTGTTTTCAGAAGATCATGGACCAGTTCATGCCGATGGTCGCCGCGCGGTTGCCCGCGATATTTTGCGCGTCCTCCATGTACCCGGCCTGCAGGTTGATCTTTTGCGAACGGGAGATCGGCGTATCATAGGAGAGGGTATAATCCCTTTCACGGCCGGTCGGTACCAGGGAGACGCTCTGGAAGCCGATGGAGGGGACGCCGGTCACCGGATCAATCTGGGTCATCGCCAGAGAGGCCGAACCCTCCGTCACCCGCAGGGGTTGCTTCACGGAGGCGGACAATTTATCGGCCGGGTTGAACAGATCCTGGCTGGTCCAGTTCATCCCCCAGGATTGGGAGCGGAGTGTGGTCACCCCGGCAAAAAGGCTGTCGCTGGCACCGGCTGAGGGCCGGGTGGTCGCCTGTGAGGCCTCCAGATAGAGCGTGTTGTGGGGATTCAGGCTGATCAAGGCCGAAAGCCCCATTTCATTGCTGTGGTTGCCGCTGCCCATGTTCAGGGTGGACGAGGTGTCATAGGTTGCACCCATCAGGCTGTGGCTCTCGTTGAGAGAGCGAAAGGAGGCACCCAGTTGCAGATGGTTGGTCAAACGGCGGGTGAGACCCGCTCCGAAACTGCTCGCGCTGGGCGTGGTCCAGGCGGGGCGGGATCCCGACAGGAGTTGATCCTGGGGGGCCGCCGTCGCGCTGTAGGACAAAGCCATCCGGGTCTCTTCGTTCAGTTTGACCCCGTATGCCAACTGCACCCCCCCCTCCGTCAGGGAGGCCAGATTGGTCGAAAGGGCGGCGGCGGCCGAGGCGGCCACCTCGGAACCATAGAGTGCCTTGGCATACGAATACGGAGACGGCATCACCGGACCATAGCCCACCGCGATGGTCGTCTCGTTGCGATCGGTCCACATCATGTAGCCGGCCTGTTGCGCCGCCTGCTGATCCGCCAGGGAGACCGGGCTGAACGAAAGGCTGCCCCCCTCCGGGTGGCTGGGCATCAGATAGGAGAGTTCACTGCCATCGGCAAACGACATCCGGTTGGGACCGGTATTGACGTGGGTTGGCAGGGGATTGAGGGTGGCCCCTGTCGGTCTGGTGAGAATCAGGCCGGACAGATTGACCGTAAAATTGCGCTGGTAGCCATCCAGGGAGGTATAATTGGCCAGCAGGGAACGGACGGCCGTCAGACTGCCGAGGGCACCCCCCGTCACCATGGAGCCGGTCAAGCTGGTCACCGCCACGGGCTGGCCATTGGCCTGGGTAATACTGAGTGTCCCATACGGCTGGAAGGCGGTGCCCAGATTGACCAGGCCGTTGCCGTAGCGGCTATCGACACCCTTGGTGCCCATATCGCTCGCGGTGCCCAGCAACAGGTTGGCCGCTGAGCCATTGGTCTTCAGAATGGGCCAGGCAGACTCCAACAGCATGAGGGAACCACTGATGATCGGCGTGGACATGGAGGTGCCCGACCAGGCGGCGAAGGTATTGGCACCGGCGGTTACATCGGGTGCCAGAATGTTTTCGCCGGGGGCCACGATCCATCGGGAGGCATAAGCGGTCCTGACACCAGAACCATTCACGAGTGAACCGGTACCGGGCGTGTTGCTGAAGGAAGATCCGACATTGGTGGGAGAGACCGAGCCGACCAGAACCAGATGGGCGATGGCCGTATCGGTCAATCCCGATGTGTTGGCATTGGCCACCAGGGCCGCCGCACTGTTGCCACCCGCCCAGACGACAAAGGCCCCCTTGCCGGCGGCATAATTGATGGCCGAGACGATGGTGGGGTCATTCATGTAGGTCAGGGAGAGGTTGATGACAGAGGCCCCGGCGTTGGCCGCCCGGATGAGGCCGTTGGCGACATCGGTACTGTACCCGGAACCGGCGGCATTGAGCACCTTTTCGGCTGCCATGTTGGCATCAGGGGCCACGCCGATCACACTGCCTGCCGCCGTCCGATAGCCCCCATAATTGACGGCAAAGGGCATGGTGCCATTGGCCGCCGCAATGGAGGCCACGGCCGTCCCGTGGCCGTTGTCATCCGTGTACCCATTGGAGCACCGGAATGAGCCAGCCGCACAGGAACTCAAGTTGTTGGAGACCTGACCGGAGACAAACAGCCCACTATTGGCCACAATACCGGTGTCAACGGTGACCAGGAGTTGTCCCTTGCCCCAGGTCGCCGCCGATTCAATGGTGTCGGTCAGTCCGATCTGGGTGAGCCAGGGTGCATAGGTGGCCGCCTGGGCCGGTGCAACCAGGGCAAAGGCAGCGACATGAGCCGCCAGACAGGCGGCCGATTGGAACAGGGTGTTTTTCACAGCCATCATCATTCCCCTTTATGATTCGAATGAAACCGGATACGGAGGTCAATTCGACTCGCTGGCCAAATGGTGGTGATCACCCCCTGTATCCACCTATCGGTTGGATAGACTTCGCCCAACAGACAGCAAATAATGAACCAAGAGTAAAACGGGCGGCGGAAACGGAAAGGAAGTTTTGTAACACACTGAAAACAATATACAAGACATCGACATCACGAACAATAAAAAAATGCACCATCCCCGATTTTATCGACACAGAGGCGTTCAAATGGAAAATAATTTTTTACACTGCGGACCGGTTTGTGTAAAAAAACGGACGACCCCCCCTATTAAAACGGGATAACCAGCGTGGGCATCAAGGCCGCATCGCCCAGCAGGTTGATCTCGCCATACACGCTGTCGCTGAAACGGTAGCCGATGGTCGGTATCAATCCCGGTGAAAAACCGTTATGGTTGAGCGGCACCTTGTCCTTGTACTGTCCGACATAGCCGTACATCAGGCCAGCCGTCCATTGCAGATAGCCTCTATCCCAGCCGAAGGGGTCGAAAAATCGCTGGCCGCCAAGCAGGCAGACACTGGGTTGACCAAACGAGTTGGTAAAGACCGCGCCGCTGGCGATCCAGTGCTCTTCCAGTCTCTTCGTGAATCCCGCCAGAACCACTGGTTTGTGTTCACTGCTGGGATGATAATGGATCGTGAAGGGGCTGACGACAAAGTCCCAGCCCTCAGAGGTATCCTCCGCATGGGCCACCATCCCCTGACAGCCGGTTACGACGAGTGTTACCAACAACAGTCTGAAACGAAATGATTTTGAACAATTCATTGACCATCCATAGCGACACGCAGGGAGCGACCAACGCTGGCCAGGTACCCTTCGTTGGTGAACCACCCGATTCCTGAAGACGACGAACCCTTTTCTGGCAAGTTCTGGCTGCCCATCTCTTATCCTGAAGTCTGCATTGTAATCAACACAACCGCCCATGGCAAGTCCACCAGGGGGCATGCCCTCAGGATTCGGCGGGCAACCAACCAAAATGACGTATCGCGCACGCAATCACCTCGACCATCTGGGCGGCGGTTCTCCCCCTTTGAGCCAGCAGGACTGAAAGGGGGCGTCCAGGCCCGCCGCCATGGCGACATCCACTGTGAACGGAATGATCGTCCAAAACGTTGAAGAGCGGATGCCGCAGTCTTCCCCCAATTATAATGCACTACTGCAATAATTCTTTGCGTCTGCGCATGTTTTC
>CAIWLA010000585.1 GCA_903913345.1 uncultured Magnetococcales bacterium
CCTGTCGCGCTACCGTTTCGTAGCTTCACTGGTCGAGAACAAATTTACCGTGAATTTAAAGTGGCCCATGAAAAAAAAAATCATGGACTTTAGTGGTTCAGTTGAAGGGAAAACTTTTTAAAAATTATTACAAATAATCCTGTCGTGAGGGATCTCACCGGTGGCCTCCACCGGGCAGCAGTGCCCCCAGATCCAATACGGAGTCAAACTGGCGGGAGGGGTTGGGAGGCTGGGTCGAACTGGGTGCGGCGATATGGCGCAAAAAGGCCAGCCCGAACTGGCGTGCGGCCAACAAAACGGCCTCGGAATCGTCCACCAGCAGGGTGGTGGATGGGTCAAACCCCAGATGATTTTCCAGCAACGGCCAGAAATCGGGATCCTCTTTGGGACGACCCAGGGCATGGCTGGAGGTGATCGAGACAAAATAGGGGGCGATGGCCGTGTGACGCCATTTGAGGGCCAGGGAATGGGCATGGGCATTGGTCACCAGGTGCATGGGCTTGCCCATCCTTTGCACGGCCTGCAAAAAATCCAGGGTGTGGGGATGGAGCCGAATCAGATGGGCCACGGACTCCTTGAGCACAGGAATATCCAATGCCAATTCCCGCGACCAATAATCCAGGTCATACCAATCCAGGGTTCCCTCTACCGATCGATACTGTTCCTGCAACACCCGCTGGGCCTCGGTCAGGGTGATCTGGCGGTGTTGTGCCAGGGCATGTGGTACCGTCTCCCGGAAAAAGGTGTTGTCAAAATGGAGATCCAGCAGGGTGCCATCCATGTCCAACAGCACGGTATGGATGGCGGACCAGGGCAGATCGGATGGCATGGACGAAAGGGTGTCGTCGGACCTCATGTATGATACTCGGCATTGATGGTCACATAGCCATGGGTCAGGTCGCAGCTCCAGACGGTGTGGGTGGCGTGGCCCAATCCCAGGTCGATGCGGAGGCGGATCTCCTCCTGTTGCATCACGGCCACCCCCTGTGCCCTGGTGTAGTGCGGCACCCGTTCGCCCCGTTCCACCACGGCGAGATCCCCCAGTGCGAGGGAGAGACGCCCCGCCTCGATCGGCACCCCTGCATAACCGATGGCGGCGAGGATGCGTCCCCAGTTGGGGTCACTGCCGGCACAGGCGGTTTTGACCAGTGGGCTTTTGGCCACGGCCATGGCCACCTGTTTGGCCTCGGCTGAGGTGCGCGCCCCCGTCACGCAGACATGGATGAATTTGCTCGCCCCCTCGCCATCCCGGACGATGGCCTGGGCCAGTTCCTGACACAGGCTGTTCAACGCCCTGGCCAACGGTTGTGCCTGGGGTGCATCGGGGTCTTCCAGCCGGGGTGCACCGGACAATCCAGAGGCAAAGGCCAGGACGGTATCATTGGTGGAGGTGTCGCCATCCACGGTGATGCTGTTGAAACTCTCCGCCATGGCCCGGTCAAGCAGGGTTTGCAGGGTGGACGGGGAGACCGCCGCATCGGTGAACAGAAAGGCCAGCATGGTGGCCAGATCGGGATGGATCATGCCGGACCCTTTGGCGATGCCCACCAGCACGGTGGGATGATCCCCGGAGTGGACGGTGCGGAATCCCCCCTTGGCGAAGGTATCGGTGGTCATGATCGCCTGGGCGGCGGCGGACCAGGCACCGGGTTGCAATTGGGTGGCCAGGTGGGGAATGGCCTGGAGTGGTCCCTCCAGGGGCAGCGGCACGCCGATCACCCCGGTCGAGGCCATAAAGAGCGAGGCGTCCTCGATCCGCAGGGTCTCGGCCACGCAACGGGAGAGGGTCAGGGCATCCCGCATCCCCTGTTCCCCGGTGGCGGCGTTGGCATTGCCCGCGTTGACCAGCAGGGCCGAGGCGGTCCCGGCGGGGTTGGCCAGCCGTTGGCGACAGACCGTCACCGGGGCGGCCACCACCTGATTGCGGGTAAAGACCCCGGCCACCGAGGCGGGCGGGTCCATCGCCACCAGCAGCAGATCCGATGCGCCGTTTTGTTTGAGACCAACCGCCGCCGTGGCCAGACGAAAACCGGGCACTGTCGGCAGGTCGGGAAAGGGGGAGTGTGCAACAGCCATGGGGGTATCCATTCCTCTTCCTGGTGATGGGTAGACAACCACCCGCCGGATCCGTCATAGTGGGCGGGTGGATTCCTTGTCTCCATGATAGGGGAAACCCGCTCCAGAGAAAACCCATAACCGTCACGAGCAGCCCGAATGCCCACCAAACCCCTCTCTTTTTCCGAACGGCTCTCCGGCCGTTTCAATGGCATGATTCGTCAGGAGGATGCCCAACGCCTCGCCGAGACCATTGCCGGACTGGACGGCTGGTATCTGGTGGAACCCCTGGGAACCCCCCCAGGGCAACCCGTCGATGGTCGGACGGCGAGCCGGCATTTGCACGACCTGTTGCAGGAAATTTTGTTGGAGGAACGGGGCGTCTGGAGTACCCTGGTCTATGTCCAGAGCCAGGAAGATCCCTGGATCATCAAGGTGTTTCATCCCCGGCGCGCGGGGTGCGGCTGTGGGGGCCAGGGGGGCATTCTCCCCTGGTGGGTTCTCTCCCGCATTGAGCCGGAAACGGTTGCCGAGTGGAACGCGCCGGTCTGTCTTCCGGCGACCGGACACAAAAAGGGCGGCTGGGGGCGGTATTTTTGATGGTCCCCCGGTCTTGATCATTTTTTCAAATGATTATGGGGGTCCGGGGGAGATTATCTCCCCCGGTGGGGGTTTGCCGGAACTCGGAGATTTCTCTTTTTCGTACCCATTTACACCGTTTTCTCTCTCTTGTCCGCCCCCTTCCACGCATGACCGAACAGCACCTCCAGGGTACAGGGCAAGGTGCCATCCGGTTGGCGAAACCGTTCCGTATACAGACGATCCAGGTCATGCAGATAACCTTTGCCCAGCAGGCCCTCTGGCCGCACACGCATGGCATTGCCCGCCCCCATGGCCTTCAGTTGCCGCACCAGCCACAGGAGATCGGGCACGGGCAGCGCGACCCGCTCCCGATCCACCACCGGCAGAACCAAACCGCTGGCCGCCAGGAGATCCCCCAGTTCGGAGAGGGAGGGCAACACCGGTCGGCGTATCCAGAGGCGACCATATCGCTCCTGGTCCAACCGGGCCAGACATTCGTGCAGCTCCCACAGGGTTTCTGACCCCGCCACGGTGAACAACAGGAGACGATCCGGTGCCAACACCCGACGCATCTCCCGCAAGGCCGCCGGCAGATCGCCACTCCAGTGCAGGGCCATGCTGGAGAGGACCAGATCGAACTGTCCACGGGCAAAGGGCAGACGGGTGGCCTCTCCCACCACGTTCCGTGGCCGCGAACGCCACGGCATGGTCCAGTGGTGAGGCGACCGGGCCAACGGCTCGACCAGGGTCAGGGAACAGATGGTCGCCTTGGGCCATCGTTTTTGCAACTGGGGTGCCAGGAGACCGGTGCGGTCCCCCAGATCCAGGATGCGCGTGGGGGTCAGGCGAATGTCATCCAACCGATCCAGCAACGACTGACCCATCTGTGCCAGCAACCCGGACGGGTCCGCCAGCATCGGAGCCGCCTGCCGCCAGGCCCGCCGGAGACGCTGCGGGTCCAGAGGGGAGTGGGTCCGCTGGCGCGCTGCCAACCCCTCGGCCACCCCGATGGGATAAAATTCCAACACCGTTCTCTCAGTCACTGCTCATATCCGTTCCACTCCGCATAGACCCATCCATTGCCTCTCCTCCACCCCTGCCAGCCCCATCATGCCAGAGAGAAACGCCCCTTGCCAACACGAAATTGTCGTTCATGTCCGAATCCCAAGTTGACGAATGGGTGCTCTGGAGGTAGACTGGTCCGCTTTACTGTGTGGCGTTGCCCTGTGTGCGGGCGGCGCAGATCGAAATGTTGCATAGTGCCCTTTGCATGAGGGGTAGGGGATTGAGAAAAAATGACCCAAACAGTGCCCATGACGTTGCTCGGAGAGCAAAAACTCAAAGCCGAACTCAAGCGGCTCAAGGGTGTGGAACGCCCCCGCATTGTCGAGGCCATTTCGGTGTCCCGCGAACATGGCGACCTCTCCGAAAATGCGGAATATCACGCGGCCAAGGAACAGCAGTCCTTCAACGAAGGCCGCATCAAGGAGATTGAGGCCAGCCTGGCCAATGCGGAAATCATTGATACCTCCAAAATCCGCTCCAAAAAGGTGGTGTTCGGTGCCAAGGTGGTGGTCGTGGATGAAGAGACGAATGCGGAGAGCACCTATCAGATCGTCGGTGTCGATGAAGCCAATTTGGAACAGGGGATGATCTCCTTTACCAGTCCCATGGCACGGGGCATGATCGGGCGGGAGGTGGGGGATCCGGTGGTGGTCCGCGCCCCCGGCGGAGATCGCCACTTTGAAATTATCCAGATCAGCTATTAAATTCAGCCCAGACAGGTCTTTTGTCCATGCCCCAGCGTCGTCCATCCAGTGCCCGCTGGTTGCAGGAACACCGGGATGATCCCTATGTGGCGGCGGCCAAACGGGACGGATATCGCTCCAGATCCGCCTATAAATTATTGGAATTACAGGAATTT
Source organism: uncultured Magnetococcales bacterium (assembly GCA_903913345.1). Classification (GTDB taxonomy): domain Bacteria; phylum Pseudomonadota; class Magnetococcia; order Magnetococcales; family Magnetaquicoccaceae; genus Magnetaquicoccus. Next base: position 4,562 of record CAIWLA010000585.1, read on the forward strand.
CCAAAAGATCATCGCCATCCCGATACCGTCACGGGTCTGCTGATTCAACCGGGGATGACCGTCGTGGATCTGGGCGCGGCCCCTGGGGGTTGGACCCAGGTGGCGGTCAAACTGGTCGGCCCACGGGGACGGGTTGTGGCCGCCGACCTGTTGCCCATGGCCCCCATCGCGGGGGTTGAGATCATCGAGGGAGATTTTCTGGACGAGGCGGTATTGCGCCAGATTGGCGTGGCGTTGGGGGTGGTGGACGACCAGTGGGAACCCCGGACCGGGCCGGGATTGGCCCATGTAATCCTCTCCGACATGGCCCCCAACATGAGCGGCATCGCCTGTGTGGACCAGTCGCGTGGGGAGTTGTTGGCCGAGAGTGCGTTCCAGTTTGCGGAAACGGCCCTCCGGTCGGGGGGCAGTCTGGTCTTGAAGGTTTTCCAGGGGGGGAGCTTTCATACCATTGTCGGTCATGCCCGGCGGTTGTTTGAACGGGTCAAGCTCATCAAACCCCGCGCCAGTCGTGACCGCAGTTCGGAACAGTATCTGCTGGGCCTGGGATTTCGTCGAACACGTTGACCTGTCGCCATGCGGTGAAGCTGGCGGCCGCATCCTAAATTCATCCTGACAACCGAGGTGTGGTCATGAGGATTATCAAGCACGCTTTGACCTTTGACGATGTATTGCTGCTCCCGGCCCGTTCCCGGATGTTGCCACGGGAGGCCAATCTGTCCACCCGTCTTTCGCGCAACATTGTCATGCACATGCCCCTGGTGTCGGCGGCCATGGACACGGTGACCGAGGCCCGAACCGCCATCACCATGGCCCAGGAGGGTGGCATTGGGATCATCCACAAAAACATGTCGGTCAAGGAACAGGCCACGCAGGTGCGTATTGTCAAACGGTTTGTCTCCGGGCTGGTGGCCGACCCCTGGACCATGCGACCGACGGCCCCCCTGCACTCGGCCATCGAACTGATGCAGGAGCATCATATCTCCGGGATTCCGGTCACGGAGGCCGATGGTCAGTTGCGGGGTATTTTGACCAACCGGGATGTGCGGTTTGCCACCGATCGGCAGCAACCGATTGCCGAACTGATGACCCCTCGGGAAAAACTGGTCACTGTCAACCAGGGGGTGACCATGGAGGAGGCCAAACGTCTGCTGCATCAGCATCGCATTGAAAAACTGCTGGTGGTGGATGATGAATTTCGCTGCGTGGGACTGATCACGGTCAAGGATATTGAAAAGACGCAGACCAATCCGAACGCCTGCAAAGACGCGGAAGGTCGTCTGCGTGCCGGGGCCGCCATCGGGGTCGGCAAGGATGGCCAACGGCGGACCGTGGCCTTGATGGAGGCAGAGGTGGATGTGATTGTGGTGGATACCGCCCATGGTCATTCGGAGAGTGTCCTGGAGATGGTGGCCTGGATCAAACGGGAATATCCGACCTGTGAGGTGATTGCCGGCAATGTGGCGACGGCGGAGGCCACCCGCGACCTGATTGCCGCCGGAGCCGATGGGATCAAGGTGGGCATTGGTCCCGGATCGATCTGCACCACCCGCATTGTGGCGGGGGTCGGCGTGCCGCAGATGACCGCCATTGCCGATTGTGTGGCCGAGGCGGACAAATTCAACATTCCCGTCATTGCCGATGGAGGGGTCAAATATTCGGGTGATGTGGCCAAGGCCATCGCTGCCGGGGCCTCTTCGGTCATGATGGGGTCCATGTTTGCAGGCACCGACGAGGCACCGGGGGAGGTCTTTTTGTTCCAGGGGCGCAGTTACAAGACCTATCGGGGGATGGGTTCCCTGGGGGCGATGGTGCAAGGTTCCAAAGACCGCTATGCCCAGGCGGGCGTCGAGGTGCAAAAGCTGGTGCCCGAAGGGGTGGAGGGGCGGGTGCCCTACAAAGGGCCGTTGCAACCGCTGATTCAGCAAATTCTGGGGGGGGTGCGGGCGGCCATGGGCTATACCGGGTGTGATACGATTCAGGCCCTGCGCACCCAGACTTCCTTTGTGCAAATCACCCAGGCCGGGCTGCGCGAGTCCCATGTCCACGATGTCAGTATCACCAAAGAAGCCCCCAATTATCGCCAGGATTAGGCGGTGAGGAGACCCCATGTCTGACCCGATTCATGACGAAAAGATTTTGATCCTCGACTATGGCTCTCAGTACACCCAACTGATTGCCCGCCGGGTGCGTGAGGCCCATGTCTACAGCGAGATCCATCCCCACACCCTGAGCGCGGAAGCCCTGCGCGACTTCAACCCCAAAGGGATCATTCTCTCTGGTGGCCACCATTCCGTCTACGATCCCGGCGCGCCCGGCCTGAATCCGGCGGTGTTGGCGTTGGGGGTGCCGGTTCTGGGGATCTGCTACGGGATGCACCTGCTGGCCCGTCACTTTGGGGGTGAGGTGGCCCCCTCGTCCAAGCGGGAGTATGGACCGGCCACTTTGTGGCACAATGAGCAACAACCCAACCCCTTTCCCCGTTTTTTCAAATCGGCCCGCACTGTCGGTTTCAAGGAGGATCGGCCCTGGCCCGTCAAGGTCTGGATGAGCCACGGGGATCATGTCACCCAGGTTCCGAACGCCTTTCGGGTCTTTGCCAAGAGCGACAGTGACATGATCGCGGGGATCATGTCCAAGGATGGGCGACTGCTGGGGATTCAGTTTCACCCGGAAGTCAATCATACGGAGCATGGCGATCAGTTGATCCTGGATTTTGTGCATACCCTGTGCGATTGCCAGGGTTTGTGGACGGCCCACGGGGTGATTGAGCGGGAGATTCGGCTGGCCCGACAGAAGGTGGGTCGGGATCATGTCATTTTGGGGTTGTCGGGTGGGGTGGATTCGGCGGTGGTGGCGGCCCTGTTGCATCGGGCCATCGGACCGCAACTGACCTGTATCTTTGTGGACAATGGGCTGTTGCGTCTGAACGAAGGGGACGAGGTGATGGCCACCTTTGCCCAGCATCTGGGGGTTCATGTCATTCGGGTGGCGGCGGAGGACCGTTTTCTCTCCCGATTGAAGGGGATAACCGATCCAGAGCAAAAGCGCAAGATCATTGGCCACACCTTTATCGAGATTTTCGAGGAGGAGGCCAAGAAAATAGAGGGGGTACGCTGGTTGGCCCAGGGGACCATTTATCCCGATGTGATCGAATCGGCGGGGGCCAAGGGCAGCACGGCCACGACCATCAAGTCCCATCACAATGTGGGGGGATTGCCGGAAAAGATGGGGTTGGCCTTGCTGGAGCCGTTGCGGGAGTTGTTCAAGGATGAGGTTCGGCAGGTGGGTTTGGAACTGGGTTTGCCCACGCGCATGATCCATCGCCACCCCTTTCCCGGACCGGGTCTGGGGGTCCGCATTCTGGGTGAGGTGCGCAAGGAATTTGCCGACCTTTTGCGTCAGGCGGATGCCATTTACATGGATGAATTGTACCGTTCCGGCCATTATCACAAGACGGATCAGGCTTTTGCGGTCTTTCTGCCCGTGAAGAGTGTCGGGGTGATGGGGGACGGGCGGAGTTATGAATATGTCATTGCCTTGCGGGCGGTCGAGACCAAGGATTACATGACGGCTTCCTGTTATCCCATGCCCCATGATCTCCTCTCCCGCATGGCCGGGCGGATCATCAATGAGGTCAAGGGTGTCAACCGGGTGACGTATGACATCACCTCCAAACCGCCGGGAACGATCGAGTGGGAGTGAGGGACGGGCGGTTTTTTCCGGTTATGCGGCGCGGTCGTTTGTCCATGTGACACACCTCAGCAAAACAGGGGAAAACTTCACGAAATCCCGATCTCCTGCAAAATCCGTCTGGCTCCCCTCTCCAGCAGTGCCTGGGCCAGCCGTTGGCCCAGGGCCACCGCCTGATCCGGGGTATCCGCCATCGCCTGGGTAATCATCTCCGTGCCATCCAGGGAGGAGACCCGACCCAGCAGGTGCAGTGCGCCATTCTGCAACTGCGCGTGACCGGCAATGGGCACCTGACATCCCCCCTCCAGGGTGGCCAGAAAGGCCCGCTCCGCACGGACACACTGCCACGTCGGCAGATGGTTCAAGGGGGCGAGCAAAGGGGCGATGCGCGGATCCCGCTGGCGGATTTCGATCCCGATGGCCCCCTGGCCATTGGCGGGAATCATTTGCTGCGGATCCAGATATTCCACCACATGCCGGGTCAGATTCAACCGTTTGACCCCCGCCGCCGCCAACAGAATGGCATCAAACAGACCGGCCTCCAGTTTGCCGATACGGGTGTTGACATTGCCACGCAACGACATCACCTGGAGATCCGGGCGCAGATGGAGCAGTTGACTCTGACGACGCAGGGAAGAGGAGCCGATCACCGCCCCCTGGGGCAGATCCGCCAGACCGGTGAAACGGGTGGAAAGGAGGACATCGCGGGGATCTTCCCGTTCCAGAATGACCGCCAGTTCCAACCCATCGGGGATGACAGCGGGCACATCTTTCATGGAATGGACCGCCAGATCGATCTCTCCCGCCCACAGGGCCTCTTCCAACTCCTTGACGAACAATCCCTTTCCCCCCACCTTGGCCAGGGGGACATCCAGAATCTTATCCCCCTGGGTCTTGATGATGACCAATGCCACCTCTTGCTCCGGGTGGCGGGTTTGCAGCAGGGAGCGAACCCATTCGGCCTGCCAAAGGGCGAGGGCACTGCCCCGCGTACCAATCTTGATCGGGTCTGTTGTCATCTCTCATCCAGTGTGCATACAGTCCAGGTTGAATCCCCGCCGGGTGGTCCGCCGTGCCAGGCACGCGACCATCCACAAGGACGATGCACCATTCTGCCACATCCGGCGCGAAATTAAAACGGCACACCCCACAACACCATCTACCTGTCCGACGGTTTTGTGTTATGATTCTCCCCTGGGTTGTCGGTTTTTCCTGGAACGGAGGAAGGATAGAGCATGGCCAAGTTTGTATTTGTAACCGGTGGGGTGGTCTCATCCCTGGGCAAGGGGTTGGCGGCGGCCTCGTTGGGCTGCCTGTTGCAGGCGCGAGGCAAAAGGGTCACCATCCAAAAGTTGGACCCCTATATCAACGTGGATCCGGGCACCATGAGTCCGTTTCAGCATGGGGAGGTGTTCGTCACGGACGACGGGGCCGAAAACGATCTGGATCTGGGCCATTATGAACGCTTTCTCGACATTCCCATGAGCCGGAGCAACAATTTTACCACCGGACGCATCTACCAGCGGGTGATCCGCAAGGAGCGACGCGGCGATTATCTCGGCTCGACCGTCCAGGTCATTCCGCACATTACCGATGCCATCAAGGAGGCCATCCTCAGCGTGGCCTCCGGTGTCCACATTGTCATCATCGAGGTGGGCGGCACGGTGGGAGACATTGAATCCCTCCCCTTCCTGGAGGCCATTCGTCAACTGCGCAATGACCTGGGGCGGGAAAACACCCTGTTCATGCACCTCACCTTGTTGCCCTACATTCCCACCTCGGAAGAGCTGAAGACCAAGCCGACCCAACATTCGGTCAAGGAGCTGCTGGCCATCGGTATCCAGCCCGATATTTTGATCGTCCGCAGCGACCGGGAGGTGCCAGCGGCCGTGCGGAAAAAGATTGCCCTGTTTTGCAACGTGGATCCCGAATCGGTCATCAACTGCCAGGATCAGGATACCATCTACAAGGTGCCGTTTGCCCTCTATCTGGAAGGATTGTCCCGCAAGGTGCTCAGCCATCTCAATCTCCAGGCGGATGAGCCGCACATGGAGGAGTGGGAAGAGGTGTTGGAAAAGACGGTCAATCCGGCCCACCGGGTGACCATCGGTATTGTCGGGAAGTATGTGGTTCTGAAAGACGCCTATAAATCATTGATCGAGGCCCTGGCCCACGGAGGGATTGCCCACAACACACGGGTGGCGTTGCGTTGGGTGGATGCCGAACAACTGGACAGGGAGGATCCCGCTGCCCTGCTGGGGGGGGTGGATGGCATTCTGGTGCCGGGGGGATTTGGCGATCGCGGCTCGCTGGGCAAGCTGGTCGCCATTCGCTATGCGCGGGAAGAGCGGATACCGTTTTTCGGTATCTGCCTGGGGATGCAGATGGCCATCGTGGAGTTTGCGCGGCACCGTTTGTCGTTGCCCACGGCCAACTCCACCGAGTTTGATCCCCACACCACCGCACCCGTGGTGGCCCTGTTGACCGAATGGATGGATGGCGATCAGTTGCAACACCGGGACCAGGGGGCAGACAAGGGCGGCACCATGCGGCTGGGGGCCTATCCCTGTGTCCTGAAAGCAGGCTCTCTGGCGGCAAAAATTTATGGCTGTCACGAGATTTCCGAACGCCACCGGCACCGTTATGAGTTCAACAACACCTATCGCCTCCCCCTGGAAGAGGCGGGAATGGTCTTTTCCGGATCTTCCCCGGATGATGCGCTGATGGAGATGATCGAACTGCCCGAACATCCCTTTTTTGTCGCCTGCCAGTTTCATCCCGAATTCAAATCCCGCCCCAGAAGGCCGCATCCACTGTTTGCCGCCTTTGTCGGGGCGGGATTGGCGGGACGGAGGGGACAGTGAACCGGGACGGACCGACTCCCCGACAGCGAACGGTGCGGGTCGGATCCCTCTCCTTTGCCAACCACCTGCCGCTGGTATTGATCGCCGGTCCCTGTGTCCTGGAAGGAGACACTTTTGAACAGGGGCTGGAGTTTGCCTTGAGAACCGCCGCTTTTCTCCAAAAGCTGGCCGAACAGACGGGCATCGCCCTGGTCTACAAGGCCTCCTTTGACAAGGCCAACCGCACCTCCGGGCACAGTTATCGGGGGCCTGGCTTGACGGAAGGATTGCGCATTCTGGAGCGGGTGCGGCATGAGACCGGCCTGCCGGTGGTGACGGATCTCCACGATGCCGCCCAGGCGCAGGCTGTGGCCTCGGTGGTGGATATGGTGCAGACCCCCGCCTTTTTGTGTCGGCAGACCGATTTTATTCAGGCGGTGGCCCAGGAAGGGCGACCAATGAACATCAAGAAGGGGCAGTTTCTGGCCCCGGAGGGGATGGCACAGGTGGCAAACAAGGCGGTGGCGGTGGGCAATGAGCAGATTTTATTGTGCGAACGCGGCTATGCCTTTGGCTACGGCAATCTGGTGGTGGATATGCGCAGTCTGGTGATCCTGGCGGAGAGCGGTTTTCCGGTGGTCTTTGACGCGACCCATTCGGTCCAATTGCCGGGCGGTCTGGGTCAGGCATCGGGCGGGGAACGGGCCTTTGTGGCCCCGTTGGCGCGGGCGGCGGTGGCGGTGGGGGTGGCGGGTCTCTTTATGGAGACCCACCCCGATCCCGACCTGGCCCCCTGTGATGGTCCCAACATGGTCCCCTTCGCCCAGTTGGCCGCTCTCTTGCGTACCTTGAAACGATTGGATGAGGTGAAAAAAGATGAAAAAGACACTGCTGTTTGACGATCATGTGGCCCTGAAGGGCAAAATGGTGGATTTTGCGGGCTGGGAGATGCCGCTCCATTACGGGTCACAGTTGCGTGAGCATGAGCAGGTCCGTCAACACTGCGGGGTGTTTGACGTGTCGCACATGGGGGTGATTGACCTGACGGGCAAACGGGTGGAACGATTGTTGCGTTTCCTGTTGAGCAATGATGTGGCCCGCATTCCAGAAGCCGGTCAGGCCCAGTACGGGCTGATGCTCAATGCCACGGGGGGAATATCCGATGATCTGATCGCCTATCGCCTCGATCCGGCGCATTTTTTTCTGGTGGTCAACGCCGCCACGCGGGAGAAGGCCCTGACGTGGATACGCATTCATGCCAAATCCCATGAGGTTCAGGTGGTGGATCGGCGGGATTTGATGATTCTGGCGGTTCAAGGCCCCAAGGCCGCCGCCCATATGGAACGGTGTCTGCCGAATGGCCTGGGCGAACGGGCGATGGGTCTCAAGCCCTTCCATTTTTTTCAGGATGATGGGTGGCGCATTGCCCGGACCGGTTATACGGGCGAGGATGGTTTTGAGTGCATCATCCCGGAGGAAAATGGGACGACCCTGTGGGGCAGTCTGCTCCGTTCCGGGGTGGTGCCGATCGGGCTGGGTGCCCGGGACACCCTGCGCCTGGAGGCTGGCATGCACTTGTATGGCCACGACATGGATGGACACACCTCGCCGCTGGAGTGTGGATTGGCCTGGACCATCGCCTGGGAACCCCTGGATCGGGATTTTATCGGTCGTGAGGCCCTGGAACCCCTTTGGGGTCAGCCCTCCCCCCGCCAGCGGGTCGGGTTGATTTTGCAGGAGCGGGGGGTGTTGCGTGATCAGCAGGCGGTGGTCTGGGAGGGCAAGCCGGCGGGTCGAATTACCAGCGGGGGCTATTCGCCCACCCTCGAAAAGGGGATCGCCCTGGCGCAGGTGACCAGTCAGGTGCCCATCGGCGGGATCTGCCAGGTGGACATGCGGGGGCGATGGATGGATGCCCAGGTGGTGCGTCCGCCGTTTGTACGGCTGGGCAAGGCGGCGTTTCGGGATCGTTGACCGGTACCAAACCGGTCAGGACGGGCAAAATTGACCCCTCACCTGGCACCAAATGGTGGCCGGTCATTGTCCATGCCAGGAAAAAAATGCCCAGGTTGCAACCGATTCGAGTGGAATTCTGTCACAGGTTTCGTTAAACTGTAGTCCACTCTCACATGTAACGCGTTCAGTAAAGCCAATCGATATAAAACAATCGTCGGTCGCTCCCCTGTCTGATCTGTCAGTGGAGCGGGACCATCTGCCTTTGTTCAACGCATGGCCCACGCCCATGCAGAGGGGAATTATCGTCATGTCTGCACCATTTGACTCGACCATCGCCACGGCTGTCGCACTGACCGCCCTGCAAACGGATGGATCGATTGTGATCCCTGCCCCGGCTGGCACACCGTTGGACAGTCCGACCCCGACCTCTGCACCTTCGACTCCCCCTCCCCCTGTTGCCCACACGTCACAAGAAATTGTTTTTGTCGATCCCGGTGTTCCCGACTATCAATCCTTGCTCAGTGGCATCCGTCAAGATGCCCAGGTTGTCATTCTGGATGGCAAACAGGATGGGGTGGCCCAGATCACGGCCGCACTGGCCGGGCAGGAGAATATTTCTGCCATTCATATTATTTCGCACGGCGGGCCGGGCAGCCTGCAATTGGGTTCGACCGATCTCTCTTCCGCCACCCTTGCCACTCATTCTCAAGAACTCCAGGATTGGGCCAAGGCCCTCGCACCGGGGGCTGATATTTTGCTCTATGGCTGCGACGTGGCGGCGGGGGCGCAGGGGGATGCATTCATCCACCAATTGAGCCAACTGACCGGGGCCGATGTGGCGGCCTCGACCAACAAAACGGGCGATGCCGCGCTGGGGGGCGACTGGATGTTGGAAGACAAGACCGGTGCCATCGAGGCCGGGTTGATTGTCACCCCGATGGCGGAGGCGGGGTATCACCATGTACTGCTATCCGACACGCAAATGGCTGGCATCACTTCCACGCAGTTGGCCTTGTTGGCGGATACCCAGTTGGATAGCCTGACATCAACCCAATTGACAAATCTGACCGATACCCAGTTGGATGGTCTGACATCGACTCAACTGACGGGGCTGGCGGATACCCAGTTGGATGGACTGACATCGACTCAACTGTCTGCCCTGGCCGATACACAGTTGAATGGATTGACATCGACTCAACTGACGGAATTGGCCAATACCCAATTGGATGGACTGACATCGACTCAACTGGCGGGTCTGGCCAATACCCAGTTGGATGGTCTGACATCAACACAACTGACGGGGCTGGCCAATACCCAGTTGGATGGTCTGACATCGACTCAACTGACTGGGCTGGCCAATACCCAGTTGGATGGATTGACCTCGACACAACTGACGGGGCTGGCAGATACACAGTTGAATGGATTGGCGGCAGCGGCTCTGTCCGGTCTGAGCGACACCCAATTGGATGGCCTCTCCTCAACTCAACTGGCCTCGTTGGCCAATACACAGTTGGATGGTCTGACATC
>CAIWLA010000586.1 GCA_903913345.1 uncultured Magnetococcales bacterium
ATGGCTCTCCGAAGAGACCACCGATGACGCCGAGCGGCTCTCCCGCCAACGGGTCTGGATCGTGGATCCCATGGATGGCACCAAGGAATTCATCAACGGATTGCCCCAATTCGCCGTCTCCATTGCCCTGGTCGAGGCGGGCCGTCCCCTGGCCGCCTGTGTCTACAATCCCGCCACCCAGGAACTCTTTTCGGCCACCCTGGGCGGTGGCACCCGATTGAACGGCCAGACGGTGCAGGCCTCCCGACAAGAACGTCTGCGTGGGGCCTCCTGCCTGGCCAGCCATTCCGAGACCAGACGCGGCGAATGGGAATCATTCCGGGATGAACTTACCCTGACGCCCACCGGTTCGATTGCCTATAAACTGGCTCTGGTGGCCGCCGGGCGGTTTGATTTGACCTTTACCCTGACGCCCAAAAATGAATGGGATTTTTGCGCCGGCACCCTGTTGTTGCAGGAAGCCGGTGGTCGCGTCACCCATAAAGAGGGTCAACCCTGTCGATTCAACCAACGTAATCCAAGGGTGCTCTCCGTGTTGGCCAGCAATGGCCGACTGCACGACGAACTGCTGGACTATCTCAAACACATCCCCCTGTCACCGGACAGACAGACGGTTCATAGACAGACGGTGCGTGATGGTGCACTTTAGCCTCTATCTCTCCTTTCGGTACAGGAAACAGTCATGAGTCATTATGATGTCTATGGCATTGGCCATGCCCTCGTGGATGTGGAGTTGCCCGCGCCCGATCTGTTCCTGGCGCAAGCGGGTTTGCAAAAGGGCAGCATGTCCCTGGTGGATGAGGCCCGGCAAAATCAGTTGCTGCAACAGGTGGCCGACTGGCCCCAGCACCGCTCGTGCGGGGGATCCTCGGCCAATACCCTGATCGGTCTGGCCCAGTTCGGTGGCCGGGGATTTCATGCCTGCAAGGTGGCAGACGATGAAGCCGGTGATTTTTTCGCCCAGGATATGCAGCTCCACGGGGTGGAAAACAGCCTGCATCAGACGCGATCGCCCGGCACAACCGGTCGCTGTCTGGTCTTTATCACCCCGGATGCCGAGAGGACCATGTGTACCCACCTGGGCATCTCGGAGCAGTTTTCCACGGCACAACTCTCCGAACCCATCCTGTCCCAGGCGGAATATCTCTACATTGAGGGCTACCTGGTCTCTTCCCCATCGGGACAGTCCGCCACCGTGGAGGCGGCCCGCATGGCCCGCAAACAGGGGGTCAAAACCGCTCTGACCTTCTCGGATACCAGCATGATCACCTATTTTCGATCCGGGTTGGATGCCATCATCGGTGACGGGCTGGATTTGCTCTTTTGCAACGAAAGCGAAGCCATGGCCTACACCGAGAGCCATACCCTGGAACAGGCCAAAAGCCGCCTGAGCCGGACGGCGCAGACCATCGGTCTCACTCTGGGTCGGCGCGGCGCGTCCATTTATCATGGAGGGCGGTGGATCGACATTCCGGGCGTTCCCGTGCAGCCGCTGGACAGCAATGGCGCGGGCGATCTGTTTGCCGGTGCCTTTCTTTTCGGTATCACCCACGGCTATTCCCTGGCCAAGGCCGGTCAACTGGCCTGTCGCGCCGCCTCCGTGTTGGTCACCCAGGCGGGGGCACGACTCAAGGCCGGCCAGGCACGCACCATTTTGAACCATCAGGAGCCATCATCATGACTACCGCATCGACCGATCCCCTGCAACCTTCAAACCGTCGCCATTTTTCGCGGGTGGGTTTTCGTCACCAGTTGACGCTCAATAACGGCGATGGTTTGGAATATCCGGGTGCCTTTGACGACATCAGCCTGAGCGGCATGTTGTTCTGGAGCGATCCGTTGCCCGTCAAAGGGGAGAGCCTCTCTGGCGTCTTGCTGTTGGGCGATGTGGAACTGCGCATCGTGGGCCTGGTGGTCCATTCCGATCTGGAACGGGGGGCCGCCATCCTCTTCCAGGGGATGGATGTGGACAGTTTCAGCCACCTTCGCCGTCTCGTCTCCCTCAACATGGGTGACTCGGAGACCATAGACAAAGAGTTTTTCGCCTCCCTGTGAGGACCGTTGACACCATGCGTGGTCTGTTGCCCATCCTGGATGCCGATTGGCTGGACCGTGTCGGTCTGGTCCCGGCAATCGGGATCGGCGCGATGCCGTTGGGTCGGCACCCCGTGGTCGAGGCCATCGCCCGGCATTTGGGACAATCTGCCATCTCCTGGGTGCAATTGCGTTGCAAAGGCGATGCGGAGCGTTGTCTCCCTTTCCTCTCGATGTGGATGGAGGCACTGCGCCATCACAGCCCACACCTGACCATTATGATCAACGATCATGTCGAGTTGGCATTGGCGTTGGGGGCGGATGGCGTCCATGTCGGCCAGGGTGATACGTCCGTGGAGGATTGTCGTCGCCTGCTGGGGTCGCACAAGATGGTCGGCCTGTCGACCCATTCCCTGGCCGAGGTGTTGGCAGCCAATCAGGCGGCGGTGGACTATATCGGTTTTGGTCCCCTGTTTGCCACAGGGACCAAGCCGGATGCCTCAGCGGTTCAAGGCTTGAACCGCTTGGCCGAGGTCTGTCGTGCGGCAGACAAACCGGTGGTTGCCATCGGCGGCATTCAGGTGGCAGGGCTGGCGGAGGTGGCCGCCGCCGGGGCGACCGCAGTCGCCATGATCAGCGGTTTGTGGGAAAAGGGGGGTTGGAAGAGTCGTCTGGAAGAGGCAGAAAGGGGATGGACCACCGCCTGCCGTTTGCGGGTGGACTAAAACCGGGCCAGCGATCGTTCGACCTTCACGCCAAACGCAAACCGCTGTTGTTGGGCAGGGTTTAAGGTTCTTCGAGGATCTCTTCCTCTTCCGAGAGGTTGATCTTTTCCCGGCGTTCGGCCCTGGTTTTGCAGCCGATGCACAAGTCGGTGACCGGACGGGCTTCCAGCCTTTTGAGACCGATCTCCACACCGCACTCTTCGCAAAAGCCGTATTCGTTGGCTTCGAGCACGCTGATGGTGCGATCGATCTTGGAAATCAATTTTCTTTCCCGATCACGGGTTCTCAGTTCAAAATTGCGATCGGTTTCCAGGGCCGCCCGATCGGTCGGGTCCGCAAAAATGGCCTTCTCTTCCGTCATGGCGGCCAATGTTTTGTCGGCGTCCTCCATCAGCTGCTGCCGCCAGTCCATCAAGAGGCGGTAGAAAAAGGCACGCTGTTCGGGCGACATGTACTCCTCCTCCTCGGAGGGGACATATCCTGCGGGCAGTACTATATCAGCGATCTTGACCATGTTTTACCCCCTTCACGCGCTTCCGACGATTTTCTTACAGAACAATCCTACCGAAAACGCTACATTCTATGGAGGAAAAGCCCGTTTGTCAATTATTAAAAGTTCGCCTGCCAGGGCAATCGCATTTCAAACGACAGACAAAAACGGTTATGGGGGACCAGACGGCATCATCTTTCCCGGAAAAGGCCGGGAGGGAACCTGTTGGGCGAGAGGGTGTAACCCCACTGGAATGCGGCTTGAAAGGGAAATATCGGACTCAGGTTTGACGCCTGTATCTTCCAGCCAGTTGTTTTGGACATGTCGGAGGTCTCCGAAAAAACGCTGACATATCCTCCGTCAACCTCGGTGTTCTGGGGGCTTCGAACGAATCTGAGAGTGTCGAGCGCAACGGCAACGGCAACGGACACGATCGTCTTCCTTGTCGGTGTTGGTTGATGTGGACGGCATACCACGAGATCTTGAATCGCACGTGAGTCGGGGTGATAATCATTCTCTCCACCCCATGCAATAATTCTGACCTGTTGGTCAAAGTATGGCTGCTCAGCGGCGATGAACTTTGGGTGTTGATCCATGTCGAAGTCCAAGGGGATCGGGATCCAGAATTTGCGGAACGGATGTACACATGTCAGCATCGGGCATACGACCTTCACCGCAAGCCAGTGGTCGGCTTGGCGATTTTGGCTGATGAAGAGGCGAGTTGGCGGGTTTCGGAGTATCGACAGGAAATTTTCGGATCGAAAGTGGTTTACAACTTTAACACGATAAAGTTGTTGGATTATCTGGATCATCTGCCCGGCCTGGATGCGTCCGACAATCCATTCACTGTCGTCACCTTGGCGCACCTGTGTGCCAAGCAGACCAAGAACCAGCCGATGGAACGCTACCAGGAAAAATGGCACATTGCGCGTGGCCTTTATCGACGTGGGTTCAGTCGTCAGGAAATTATTGACTTGTACCGGTTTATAGACTGGGTGCTCAGTCTGCCACCGGAACTCGATGAACGGTTTTGGGAAGAGTTGTCCGCCTTTGAGGAGAACCAAAGAGATGCCGTACATCACAAGCGTGGAACGGATTGGTGAAGAGAAGGGGAGATTGATAGGCATCCAGATTGGCGAGAAGAAAGGCCGCCAGGAAGGCAAGGCAGAGATGCTGACACGCCAACTTCAACGCCGCTTCGGCGATCTGCCCGCGTGGGCCAGCCAAAAAATAGCCGATGCTGAACTATCCACCCTGGAGGAGTGGAGTCTTCGGATTCTGGATGCCCCAACCCTGGACAGTGTGCTGGCGGATCCGTCGTGACTCCAGCAGTGTATTCCGCCCCGAAAGGCTGGCCAGCCCCCCCAGGGAGCGAGCACTGGACGGGAGGAGGGCACATGCATGGCAGGATGAGTGGCACCTTAAAAATTGACAAATAGTAACAGAGAATGACAGGGAATGTCAAAATATGTTCCGTCGGAGCCGTTGGTAGGGAGTCGGGAGTTGAACCCGCATCCACAGCCACCTCGTCGGACGCCAGCGAAAGGTTTGATTCTATATAAAAAGACGTTCAATGCCAACAGCATGCACCGTTCATCATTTCTTGGTCAAGTTGCTGGGGAAACTTGAGTCCGGCATTGGGGTGGTGAGTCCAGACGTTGCTGGAAGTGTTTGTGTTTCAAATGAGCGTTGGCGGTGTTGAACGGTCACTCCGGCGCGAAGGGGGTAGGCCTGCACTTAGCTGGATGCTTTTGTGGTTACCAAGTGGGTTGGGAAACTTGAGTCCGGGTTGGGTTTTGCGGTTTATCATGATTGGGGTTTGGAAATTGAATTTGAGGCCGATTTTTTGGTGATGGTGTGGTTTTTTGTTTTACAACGACTGATTTCGTCTGATAGACTTCTTTCTCGGTGGATGCGCCGCTTTTGCGCTTGGTCTTTGCGTGTCCGTTGTTTGGCTATGGGCCATTGACTGGGGGCGTGTTGTTGCGCTTGCTTGGCAAGTGGGTGGGGGGAAGTGAGTTCGGGGGAGAGGAGGCGGTGGAAATGAATATACTGACCTTCGGTCTTGGCTTTTATTTCACGAAAGGGTTCGGAAAGTGACAACTCGTCTTCTTCCCGACGATCCTTTAAACTTCATTCGGGATTGTGTGCAGTCTGGGCGTTTGTTTTGGACGTATCACGTCAACATGCGCATGGGTCGTCGTTCCATAGGGCGTCAGGAAGTTCTTGCCTCTGTGGACAATTACGAAATCATCGTGACCAACCTGGAAGACAAGTACCTGCCGAGCTACCTGGTGTGGATGCGTCATGGTGATTCGGTTATTCACGTACTCTTTGCGACGGATGTAGAAGCGGGCGTTGTGCGAGTGGTTACTGCCTATCGTCCAGCCTTATCCGAATGGACAACAGACATGAAGAGGAGGCTTAAAAGATGAAATGTCACGTTTGTGGTTGTGACCTGCTGGACACGATCACAACCCTCCCTTTCAAAGTTGGTGGGGACGCAATTGTTGTCTTAAAAGATCTGCCCGTCACACAGTGCAGCAATTGCCAGGAGTTTTTGATTCATGACAAAGTTATGGCACGAGTGGAAGCCATTTTGGATCGGGCTGGGCAGAATGCTGAATTGGAAGTGATTCGGTATGCTGCGTAGGGAGTTTTGTATTTTGTCCCCGAAACCCTCCTCCCGAAACTCTTCCTAAAATTATATCAAGGGGATACCCTATGGATCTGTCTCCCGACAAACAAAACATCGATGGTGTTTTTTCTAACACGGCCTACTAC
This sequence comes from uncultured Magnetococcales bacterium, assembly GCA_903913345.1. Taxonomy (GTDB): domain Bacteria; phylum Pseudomonadota; class Magnetococcia; order Magnetococcales; family Magnetaquicoccaceae; genus Magnetaquicoccus. Next base: position 6,034 of record CAIWLA010000586.1, read on the forward strand.
ATCGATTTCTACCAGCGCGATTATCGATGGACAGAAGAACCCGTGCTGCGGTTGCTCGACGATATCCTTCACAAGTTCAAGGAACAATACGATCGTTCCAAAGACTTTAGCCCAGGTAAAGAGACGGTTACCCGTTATCTGTCAGCGGCAGCGTGAAAATGTGGTAAATCGGGCAGTTTGAAAATGTATGCCCGTTTCATGGTTCAACAAG
>CAIWLA010000587.1 GCA_903913345.1 uncultured Magnetococcales bacterium
AGGACATTGAGACCGCCAAGGTGGAAACCATTAAGTGGGTGATCGTCACCGGCATTGCCATCCTGGGCGGGGTGGCCGCAATCAATCGGCTTGTGCCGCCGGTCCCGTCCTATTATCAGCCTCACGTCCAAGAAATGCGCCAGATGGCTCCGGTGCCCACGCTCCCGGCTCCGCCCCCTGCCTCTGCACCGATCCACTGACACCCCGATTCCCGCCCCTGGGGCCCATTGTGGGGGTACCTTTTCGCGCCGTCGCGCTATGCCGGGCATCGTTTCGTAACAGTAACGCTACAGAAACCGTTACAATACTAATGTTGCCAATCAGTTATTGCTCAACGCAGACCTGAGTTGCACCCCGTTGTTGCCCGCCCACAAAAAAGCCCGCAAGCGTTTATTCTTGCGGGCTTTGTAAAATTCTCTGGAACTTTCTGGAAGTCAATTTGGTGCCCACGCCCGGAGTTGAACCGGGACGACCTTGCGGTCAGCGGATTTTAAGTCCGCGGCGTCTACCTGTTCCGCCACGCGGGCCTGTCGAACCAACGCATACCCCCCACTCGAAGCCCGGCATGGCTGCCAGGGTTCCGGCCACCCCCTCCCAGGCGGTCGTGACCGGGCAGAAAGGGGGCCATCACCCGTTCCTGAACCAGAACCTGAGCCAGAATTGCATACTGCGACCAGTGACATCGATCAGCATGTTGACTGGCGCGAAAACATCTTCCCTTTGGCGCAACAATCTCTGATACCTCTCACGTTTTTGGACCAGAAAGTCGCGCTCTGTTGGAGAAAGAGTGGTCCCCGGAAAGATCGGGACAACGATCAACTCCACCCTCTCCTTTTCGGGCGTTTCAACAAAAGAAAGTGCCCCATGGAGAGGACAATCCCTCACCGGTCCCATCTTGGTGCAGTTTCCATCCCCTGTTGGTGATCGACACGGAATGGTCACCAATTGCACGGGGGGAGGAAATTGGGCATCCTCCTCCACTCTGCCGAAGTCTGCTGTATACAGGCACCAATCCCGGACGCCATGCATGGACTTGACCGGGATTTCCGTGACCCTTGGATCCTCCTCTCTGCCACCGGTTTCACCGGTAAGAAGTCCCATGGCACGCAAAACCCGTTGCGGAACGGTGCCTTTCAGGGCAGGACGTTCCCTTCCTCTGTCATCGGTTGCCTGTTCAAAAAGCTCTTGGTCAAGAATCATTTTTGCCAACCCTCAAAGAGTTGCCATCGATAGTGGCTGCATCTCTCGCGAAACACCCCTTCCCTTGCAACCGCAGACCACCCACAACCGCGCATCCTACCAGAGGGAACCCAAACCTGTAAAAGGAATTTGCGGTCCGGTCAACAAAAGATCAAACCTTGGATGGCACCAACAGGCCGTACCACACGGGATTCCAGGATCGGTGTTTTCGCAAGCAAACTGAAAGAAGATCATACAACATTTTACAAAATAGTTGTATGCTGCGGGAGGGTCGCATAGGCTACAATGAGCGGCGGTGAAGAACGGGTGGGGTGGACAGGCCCTCGGTGGCCGATACCAGAGCAACTCCGCAGCGCAGATCACTAAAAACAATGCGGAAATCGAGTGATAACGCACACTCAACACATACAGACACAGGAAAAGAGTCATGAATAAAATGGAACGGATGATGGGTGCAAGCCTCTTGGGCCTGGCGGCGATGATGGGTTTCCCTGGCGCGGGATGGGCTGCTGGTCCGGGAGATGTCAGTGCCGACATTCAGGCAGGCGGTGCCGTTGCCATCGCTGGCGGTGCATCGATATGGCTCATTGATGGCACCAACAACGGAATGGGCGTTCCGGCTGCAGTCACCTTGACGGGTGGCGGTGCGGCCAACGCCCTCACCATCGGCACGGTCACTTCTACCGATGGCCACTTGGCCTCCTATACCACCGCCTTCGGCACGGGCACCACCCAGACATTGGTCTTGAGTGGCGCGACCGGCGTTGCCAACCTCAAACTGACCGTCACCGGTGACATAACCGGAAATTCCGGGACAACCAACGCCACATCGACCCCCGCCTATGACTTGAATGTGCTCGTCAATGCCGTCAACCTTTCAATAGTCAACAGCAATACGACCACGCTGAACGTAAAGGGAAATATCAACCTGGGATCCGGATCGATCCTTCTGACCGATGGTGGCAGCAACCGGGCGATACTCCTGATGGATGGCACCACGCCACAGACCCTGACCGGCACGGTGATTGGTTACAGTAACGGTCTATATGCCGACGGCCTGGGTACCATGGTCATCGGCAATACCGCCAATGCCCCCGCCGTCACCGCCGTCACAATCCAGGGCAATGTAGGCAGTTCCACATTCGGCTTGGGTGCCATGACCATCGCCCCTGGCTCCACCCTGACCTTCAATCCCGGCACCACCAATGGCACCACCGGGGTTGCCTTTGATGTCAGGGGTGCTGTCGATGGCGGTTCGGGTGCCATGGGCGGCACATTGACCTTGAGTGGCGGTGATGCGACAGCGAGTGCGGCTGGCTCGACCATTACCGGAGTCTTGATCACCGGCAACACCAATCTGACGGCACTGAATATAACGGGTGGTGCAGCGATGGCTGGCCTGGCGGGCGGTAACATGACCACAGCCACCTTCTCCGGCACGACCACCGCGACCACGATCACCCTGACCGGCGGGGCCGGTGCCCCCGGCAGCACCACCGCTGCCGGAACGAGTGGGGCGGGCGGCTCAATCGGTACGGGTGGCTTGACCTTCACCGGTCTGGTGACCGGTAATGTTTCCTTGAACGGCGGCCAGGGCGGCTCCGGCGGGAGTTTTGCGGGTGCCATCGGCGGGGCCGGTGGTTCGATCATGGTGACCAACTTGACATCGGGCATCGTTGGCAACCTGACGGTGACTGGGGGGGCGGGCGGAGATGGGGGCAGTGGGGATGCAGCGGCCATCGGTGGCGGTGGCGGCGCAGTAACCCTGACGGCGAGTGGACCCATTACCGGCACCGTTGCCCTGACCTCTGGAGCGGGCGGTGCAGCGGGGACGATGGGGGCAGGCGGGGCAGGCGGCACGGTCACGGCCAACCTGCAAGGATCGATTGGCGGCACGACAACCCTGACAGCGGCCACCAATCCGGTCATCCTGAACTTGAACGGCGGTACGGCCACATCGGCCCAAAATGTTGGTCTGATCGATGTCACCGCCGCAACGGGTCAGGTGAATATTGCTGTTGGCGGTCCCAACGTCGTTTTCTCCGGGGATGTCGGCCACACGACCCCGGCCACCCAATTTACCGTCGCCAGCAGCGGCATGGCGACCCTGGGGACCACGGGTGGCGCAACAACCCTTAAGGCGAAAACCATCAGTATCAACAGCGGTGGAGCACTGAAAGTCAGCAATGGCACCCTCAACGTGAGCGGGACCACCCTTGACCTCTCGGCCACCTCCGGTGGAACCACCCAACTCATCGTTGGCTCGGCCATAAACACGACTCTGATCAATGCAACAGCCGTGACGAACGTGAAAAATACGGGTACGGTCAACGTCGTACCCTATGCCGGTATGCTCACCACCGGGTCTCTCCGCCTGGTCGATGCCAGCGGCGGCTCCACCAACACCTGGGGGACATGGACAACACCCAATACCTTCCTGGCAACGTATAACGTCACCACTGATGCCACCGGCGTTACTCTGGCATTCAACAGCCTCCGCTCCAGTGCAGACATCACATCCCAACTCGGCATACGCAATGCGGGCGATGCCGTGCTCACGGCTTTGAACGGTGGTCTGAGCAACGCCAACCAGACATCCTTCATCGCCGCCATGGGTGGCAGCCTGAGCGATGCCAGGAATGCCCTCAACAAACTCCGTCCCGACACCACTAGCACGGCGGCCGCCGTCACCGTGGCCTCCAGTGCCATCGGTACCATCATGAATGAACATCAGAACACCCAACTGGCCGCGTTCGGTCGCTATGGTCTGCAAAAATTTGCCGACGACGAGACCCTGTCTCCGACCGGCGTCAGCTCCGGTGGTTATGCCCTGGATAGATCCACCTGGATAAAGGGGTTCGCCTCCCATGCGGGACAAAAGATGCGTGACAATGTGGAAGGGTACGCCTCAGGCCTCAAGGGCGTCACCATCGGCTGGGACGGCACAGTGGATCGCAGCAAGCTGGTTGGCCTCTCCCTCAGCTATGTCAACGAAGATGTCAATGGTGACGGAGCCGCCCAGTCCAAAACCCAGTCGGAGGTGTATCAGGGGACCGCATACGGCACCCTGATGATGAAAAATGTCTATATCAACGGCTCTCTGGGTTACGCCCATGGCACCAACAACACCCAGAGAACCACCCTCGGCGGTGCCGCCACGGGCACCTTTGATTCCGATGTCCTCTCCGGTACCATCGGGGCTGGCCTCCCCCTGGATATGGGCACCTACGCGCTGATCCCGCAGACCAATCTGGCCTACAGCCATATCCATGCCAACAGCTACACCGAGTCGGGCGACAGCAAGCTCGCCATCGGTGCAAGCAGCATGGAGACCGCCCATTGGACGGCGGGCGTCGTGGCCAGCACCAAGAGCAGAGGGGCCACCTATACATGGACCCCCGGCGTCCGCCTGATGGCGGACTGGGACATCACCCAAAAAGCGGCTGAAAACAGTGCCAGTTGGGTCAGCAATGGGGCCACCTTCCAAACCATGGGGCCGAAACCGACCGCCTTCGGCGGCATCGTCGGACTGAGCCTCGGCTACGCATCCCGCGATGGCATCTACGATCTCGCCATGGACTACGATGCCAACGTGCGACCGGACTTCATCTCCCATACGGGTGAGATCAAGTGGCGCATGCACTTTTAAAGGCTGCGAACCGGGACCGTATTGGGGTCAAAACGGGTGCTGATGCCCCCGACACCACCAGGGGGATAATCCCCCTGGCCCCCCATACCCCATCATTTTTGCTGGCATTGTGACCAGAGTTCAGGCAACCTTGTCTTGTTCTGACTGTACATGCCCACTTTATCCTGAAAGAGACCCCCATGAACGACCCCAAACAATCACCCCTCTCCGGTCTGGGCATGGCCACCACCGCCCTCCATGCCGGTCGTCATCTGACCGCCGAGCGGGAAAACAGCCCGGCCCTGTTTCTCACCTCCAGCTTTGTATTTCAATCGGCTGCCCAGGCCCAGGCGATATTCGCCGGGACGGAAGAAGGGAATATTTACAGCCGTTTTACCAACCCGTCCGTCGCCGCCTTTGAGGAGCGGATCGCCGCCATGGAAAATGGTGAACAGGCACTGGCCACCGCCTCTGGCATGGCGGCCATCACCACCCTGTTTCTGGCCTTTCTCTCGGCGGGGGACCACCTGGTCCTCAGCCGTTCGGTCTTTGGCTCCACCACCACCATCGCCAACACCCTCCTGGCCCGCATGGGGATCCGCACCAGCCACGTGGCCCTCTCCGACATCGAGGCGTGGCGGCAGGCCATCACCCCGGAAACCCGGATGTTCTACCTGGAAACACCCGCCAACCCCACCCTGGAGTTGGCCGATCTGTCGGCCCTGGCCCAACTGGCCGCCGAACACCGGATTCTCCTGGCGGTGGATAATGTCTTTTGCACCCCCTGCCTGCAACGCCCCCTGGATCTGGGGGCGGATCTGGTCATCCATTCGGCCACCAAATACATGGATGGACAGGGACGGGTCATGGGGGGTGCCATCATCGGTCGCCGCGACCTGCTCATGGGGCACGTCTACCCCTTTTTGCGCAATACCGGTCCCGTTCTCTCCCCTTTCAACGCCTGGGTGCTCTTCAAGGGGTTGGAGACCCTCCCCCTGCGCATCGAAAGACAGTGCGACCATGCCGAACGGATCGCCAACCATCTGGCCGAGCGGCTCCAACCGCCCATGGTGGTCCACTATCCCGGTCTCGCCAGCCATCCGCAACACCCCCTGGCCGCCCGCCAGATGCGTCGATTCGGGGCCATTGTCTGCCTGGATGTCGGCTCCCTCGACCAGGCCCATCGCTTTATCGACAGCCTGCAACTGATCACCATTACCGCCAATCTGGGGGATGTGCGCACCCTGGTCACCCACCCGGCCACCACCACCCATGGCCGGTTGACCCCTGACATGCGCGCCGCAGCGGGGGTCACCGATGGCCTGGTGCGGCTCTCCATCGGCCTGGAAGATGTGCCGGATATCATCGCCGATCTGGACCACGCACTGGCGCAGATCCAACCATGATTTTACTGGAAAATATCAGCAAAAGTTTCGGGGCACAAACCGTCCTGCACCAGACGAGCCTGGCCATCCATACCGGCGAAAAGGTGGGTTTGATCGGTCCCAATGGCGCGGGCAAAACCACACTCTTGCGCATTATCGAAGGATTGGAAGAGGTGGATGCCGGTTTTGTCGGTCGCCACAATGGCCTGCGCATCGGCACCTTGCGCCAGGAGATGGAGCCATCAGACCGTACCATACTGCTGGAGACCCTCCATGGCGACCGGGAACTCATCCACCTGCGGACACAACATGGGCAGCTTCAGGCGCAACTCGGTGACGCACCACTCGACCGGGCCGAGGCCGAACAGCAACAATTGGCCAGCCAATGGGGCGATATAGACCACCGACTCGAAGAGATCGGCTCCTATGACGCCGAATCCAGAGCCAGTGCCATTTTGATGGGACTGGGCTTCACTCGCGAGGCGTTGGCGCAACCCCTGCACGCCTTTTCCGGCGGTTGGCGGATGCGGGTGGCCCTGGCCCAACTGCTCTTTTCCAAGCCCGACCTCTTTTTGCTCGATGAACCGACCAACCACCTGGACATGGAGTCGGTGGCCTGGTTTGAAAACTATCTGCGCCACATTCCACAGACGTTTGTGGCGGTCTCCCACGACCGGGGGTTTCTCAATCGGGTGACCCAGGTGACGGTGGAGTTGGAGGGGGGGGAACTCAGCCGTTTCCAGGGGGCGTTTGATGCCTATGTGGAACAAAAGGCGGCCCTGCTCGAACAGCGTGCCAAACTGATCCTTCAGCAAGGCCAACGGGTGGAGGCCATCACCCGATTTATCAACCGGTTTCGGGCCAAGGCCACCAAGGCCAAACAGGTGCAGAGCCGGGTCAAACAGTTGCATCGGATGGAAACCCTGGAACCCCTGGCCACCAGGGCCGAGGTGGCCCGCATCCGCCTGCCCGAACCCAGCCGGTCTGCCCTCAAAATGCTCACCGTCCGGGAGATGAATAAATCATTCGATGACAAGCCGATCCTCTCCGGTGTCACCTTTGACTGTTTGCGTGGGGAAAAGATTGGTCTCCTCGGCCCCAACGGGGCCGGCAAAACCACACTATTAAAATTACTGGCCGGGGTACTGCCGTCCGACAGTGGCCAATGTCTGCTGGGCGACCGGGTGCAACCGGCCTATTTTACCCAACATGCCATGGATGCCCTCAACCCGGAGGCCACCCTGTTGGCAGAGGCGGGCGAAGGGATGCCCAAAGGGATGAGCGAGTCCGCGCTGCGGTCACTGCTGGGGAGTTTTCTCTTTTCCGGAGAGGAGGCCTTCAAACGGGTCAAGGTTCTCTCCGGCGGCGAGCGGGCGCGACTGGCCCTGGTGCGTCTTTTCCTCTCCGGGGCCAACCTGTTGCTCCTGGATGAACCCACCAACCATCTGGACATGGAGTCGCGGGCGGCCCTGGGCGAGGCATTGGAAAGCTATAAAGGTTCCCTCCTCCTCGTCACCCACGATCGTGACCTGATGCAGACGGTTTGCAGCCGCTTTCTGGTGGTCTCCGGCGGTCGTGTCACCCCCCTGGAGGGGGAACTGGAGGGCTATCTGGAGCAGGTGGCCCAGTCCCGCAACGATGCCCCCCCAAAAAAGGGGGCGGAATCGCGCAAAGGCAGTCGCGACGACAAGCGACAGGCCAGCAAAATACGGGGACAGGCCAACAGTGAACTCCGGCTGAAAAAACAACAGGCCAGACAATTGGAAATCCACATCCAACAACTGGAAAGCGAGCAGTCCACCGTGAGGCAACAACTGGCCGATCCAGAGATCTACCAGGCCATCCACAAAGAGACGCTGAAGGAGGCCCTGGAACGCGACCAGAAGATAGCCAAAGATCTGGAAAAAACGTTACTGGAGTGGGAAGAGGTCTCTCTGGCTATCGATTGACGGGTCCTCTTGCCCCCTCCTCCCGACTCCACCAGGGGGATGATCCCC